>NZ_CP010115.1:1552036-1862444 GCF_000833475.1 Francisella tularensis subsp. tularensis
TTGCTGCATATATTGCAGCATAAGTAACATCAAAAATAAGGCTTTTATCGTTACTAAAATTTGATGGCACAGCAGCATTATCAAATACAGTAGGGTGATAGTATAAGATAACACCTTTAGGTGAGTCAGTATCAGGCATCATTAGTAGTCCAGATACATTTGAGGTAATTTTACCTATTGCAGCAAAAGTATTTGTTGTTTGATATGTTATCTTATCAAGTTTAATGCTCTTGATATCAGTATTTACTAATGAATCAATATCAATACCATATTGTTCAACATTATTAATGTTTTTATCACAGTCTTGCTGAGAAAGGTTTTTATTACAAAAGTATTTTGATTTGAAATCTTTTACTACATCTGCTGTTTTCCAAGTAGTTGTATCTACAACATTACTATAGCCTAGACAAGAAAACAAAGTTAAGCTTAAAAGTATGGTTTTTTTCATATTTAAAACTAGCTCTAAAAATTTTAAGTCATTATTTTAGCAATTATAAGTCCTTTAATCTAACTCAATATTTCTAACATCTGTAACGGTCATACCAGCTTGTAAAGCACTTATAAGTCCTGGAACACCATCTTCAAAAACATGACATTCTCGAGGCTTTAGGTTATATTTATCTGCGATCAAAGTAAACGCCTTGGGGGTGTTTTTACTCGGGTGATTATCATCAGCCGTAATAATTTCATCAAAAAAATCTTTAAGTCCAAGTACGTCAAGAGATTTATATACATTTAATTTTTTGCCGCCAGATATCACTAGCATAGGTATTCTATTATGATAGTACTTAATCAAGTCAACAATAGGCTCAATAGGTTTTGTTTGACTTAGTAGTTGATAAGAGGTTTTTTTTATTTCAGCAGCTATTTTAGGTGTTTGAATATCATCGAAATTAAAAACTTCTTTTAGAATATATTCGCTAGGCAAGCCATTATATTTATCAAAGTCTACCGATTCAATCTGAACTTTTGTATTTTTTAGAACATTAAGCCATGCATTTATATGGATATCCATATTATTTGCGATAGTACCATCACAATCAAAAATTAATAATTTAGTATTTTTATGTACAGGTAAAAGCATATTATTTTCTGAAATCAATATTATTAGCGATATTATATACGATAAATAGAGTTGACATAAGTGTAATTAATAAGCAAAATTACAAGCATGAAATTATGGTATTAGTAGGTAAAAAAGCACCACTATTCAATGCACCAGCTGTTTTAGGTAATGGTGAGATTGTTGATAGCTATGATTTTGCAAAAGCTATCCAAGGTAAGTATGCTATTGTTGTATTCTACCCATTAGATTTTACATTTGTATGTCCATCTGAGCTTATTGCTTTAGATAAAAGAACAGCTAAGCTAAAAGAGCTTGGTGTAGAAGTTGCTTCTGTATCAATTGACTCACACTTTACTCATAATGCTTGGAGAAATACACCAATAAATGATGGTGGTATTGGACCAGTTAAATATACTATGGTTGCTGATATTAACCAAGAAATCGTTAAAGCATACGATGGGTGGTATGGCTTTTAGAGGTACTTTCCTAATCGATAAGTCAGGTGTAGTGCGTCATCAAGTGGTTAATGATCTACCATTAGGTAGAAATATGGATGAAGTTATCAGAATGGTAGAAGCTTTACAATTCCACGAAGAGCATGGAGAAGTTTGTCCAGCTGGGTGGAAAAAAGGTGACCAAGGTATGAAAGCTTCACCTTAAGGTGTTGCAGAATATCTATCTGATCACGTTATCGATCTATAACAAAAATTATTCATATATAAATATTTCTAACCTGTAAAAATTCTGGGTGTTTTAAGCTGTATAGATGAGAAATGCTTTTATAACTCTATTGAGTTTGCTTTTGCTTACTTATAATAGCTATGCAGCTAACCAAGTCTATGATATAGATACCCAAAAACAACTTATTCAAACTGATAAAACCAAGAAATCAATTAAAGCAGACAATTCAGCAGTCGATGTTGTCGAGCAATATGAAGGTGAATCTATAGTTGCGGGTAATACTTTTGATGTTGGTAAGACACTTTTGAAAATAACTCACGCAGATAAGGTTAAGCCACCATTTTTTGATGGTATAGATAATAATGTAATATTTTCTCAAGCAATGCTTAATACCCAGCAACAAACCGGTGATCCTGAGTTTATTTTATTATCACGCCAAAATGGATTACTAAAAGATAATTATCTGTATTTGGGGGGAATGGCTTCATTCAACCCAACTTGGGGAAAGTATACTAGAAATAATATTCCTTCGAATTCTATCAATAATTACAGTTTAGAATACTATATGCTAAGTACTTTAGGCGAATGGACATCTATTTTTGCTTCGCTAAATACTTATGCAATTGATGGACAATGGAGTGCTACACCAGGTGGCGTGTACTTTATTCTTGGTAATTTGAATAAGTTACCTGTGTATACATATGCAGCGTTATCAACGGTTAATTTTGGTAATTTTGATGAAACAACTAACTTTATACCAACTTTGACGCGTACGTATTTCATGCAGTCTGGGGGTAATGTTAACTTATCATATAATAAAGATGGCCTACAAGCTAATTTTGTTTTTTTAGCTTCACCAAAAAGTAGTCTGCTACAAGTTGCTAATGCCTATAATGGTAATGCTAAATTAGGTTTTTCTGTAAATATGAAATATACCAAAGATTTACAAAATGTTGGTGATTATTGGTATCTTGGTGCCGCGTATTCAAACGTATCGGGTTTTACAAATGAGCATAATGATAATATAGGTGTCGCAGATTTTAATTTTGGTATGAACATCAATAAATTTGAGTTTATCAATGAATTTGTTTTTACTGATAAAGGAGTTACAAAAACTACTAATCTTTCTGGAGGATTTAATTTAAGAGAAGCATTTGCTACAGCAATATTTCCTGATTTAAATACTAATCAATTTCTAACTAGTGGAGGTAATGTTTTGGGCTGGTCTTCACAACTTGATTACACTGCTAATCTTTATAATAAAGATTTTGTACCATTTGTTAGCTATTCACAAATCCAACAAGCATCTGATAATTATTCAGCAGCTATAACTAGTGGTTTTAGATATAACATTTTTGCTGACGGTTGGCTTGGTTTTAGTTATACATATATCAAAGGTCAGGCTAAAAGTTTTGCTCAGCAAGATAACATTATGGCTATGTATTTAAGAATATTTATTTGAGTATATTTTACTATCTTTACCAAAAAAAGATAAATCTCATAATAGATAGTAATTGATTTACTATAGTGGTATATTAAGCACAATGAAAAAAAATGGGGACGATTTGTGACTACTTTACCACGATGTTTAAAGTGTCAATCAGAATATGTCTATCAAGATGATCAATTGTTGATTTGTCCTGAGTGTGGTTATGAATGGCAAGCTGATGAAATTAGCTCTAATGAGTTGGTAATTAGAGATTCAAATGGAAATTCTCTTGCAGATGGAGATTCAGTAGCTATAATAAAAGACCTAAAACTAAAAGGTTCCTCTCAAGTTATAAAGGTAGGTACTAAAGTAAAAAATATTCGCTTAGTAACAGGCGATCATGATATTGATTGTAAGATTGATGGCTTTGGCGCAATTCAACTAAAGTCTCAGTTTGTGAAAAAAGTATAACTATTATGAAGTTTGAAAGACTACTGTTTTTGATAATTTTTATATCTATTTGTAGCTTTTGTTACGCATATTATGTCAAAGATAATGGTAAGAAAATTATCGTTAGTAAAAAAGTAGCAAATACGATCGATGATATAGAAATACAAGAGGGTGAGTCACTTACTCAACAACAAATTATTGACATAATCGAAAATAGTAGTGGCTCAACAGAAGAGTTATAATACATGTTTAGAAAATTAGTTGCTCTAGCAAGTATTTTTACAATATCTACATTTTGTCTAGCTAGTGCTGATCAGACAACTGAGCAGTCAGAGTCTTCTAGTTCTTTAAACAATAATTATTCCCCAGAGAGTATTCGGAAGCTTGAATCTAATGCTTTTAGAAGAGTTTTCCCTAACGAAGCTTATATACAAGATAATGTTCCTTTAAGCTCAGAACAGCTTGAAAAAGCAGCAATACAGGCTATTCAGGATTTATCAGTTAAAGAGGGTGAAGCATTAACTGATAGTGAAAAACGTGCACTTGCTAAGAGAACATTTGATAATAAGATTAATAATGCTCTTAACATTAATGCTATCAAAACTTCTTTTTTTAATGGTTTTCGTGTTAGTGAAACTTTCACTCATGCAATGCTAAATACTCAACAAGATACTGGTGATCCACTGTTTATGCTACAAGCACGTCAACAAGGGATTCTAGCTGATGATTATATCTATATGGGAGCAAAGCTTGCTGTAATTAACTGGCAAAGATTAAACAAGGCTCCTCTTGGTGGTGAAACTAAGTTATTTACATATTCAATTGAAGCCTATGCAGCTTCAACTATTTCAAAATAGTTTAGTGCATTAGCAGGATTTACTCTTTACCAAGATCACCGTAATGGCTTTAATATAACGCCAAATACGATATATCTGATTTTAGGTAATCTCTCAGAAAGTCCATTTTTTGGCTATGTGGCAAACTCAACGGTAATGTATGGTAACTTTGATATAGTATCAAACTATGTTCCAACATTAACTCGAACATATTTTATGCAGTCAGGCGGCAATATCAATCTTTCTTATCATACCCAAGATTTACATTTAAACGCTGTACTTAGATGCTAATCCTAATAGTTATTTTAATGTCACAAATGCTGGAAGTAAAAGTGGGGTAGGTTTTGCGTTAAATAGTAAGTATATTTATCAAATGGAAACAGCAGGAGATTACCAGTTTCTTGGTTTAGCTTATTCAAATGTTTCAGGATTTCAGACAAAAAATGGTGGTAACGTTGGTACATTCGATGTCAATTATGGTTTGGCAATTTCAGATATAAACTTTGAAGCCGAAGCATTAATAACTGATAAAGGAGTAGGAGAGATTAATAACTCATCTTCGGTTAGCCCAAATAATATTGCAGGTGTTCCTTTTTTTGGCTCGGTAGGTCCAAGTGCTAAATTGATATATGATGGCTTTTTAGGTTCTGGTGCTAATGTAGCATCATGGTCTACACAAACAAGTTATACAGCTACAGTTTTTAATAGACGGGTTATCCCATATGTTGATTATTCTCAAATACTTCAAAATACCAAAAACTACTCATATCAATATGGCGCTGGCTTTAGAGTTAATGTATTTTATGGTTCTTGGTTAGGACTTGATTATACTAATATAAATTCACGTAGTTCAAATTTTAAGGAAACCCAGAATTATCTTTCTATAAACTATACATTATATTTATAAGAATCTATTGTTATAATTAGTCATTAGTAATGATATATATACTATTTTTTAGAATGTCACGACAAGTTTTTATAGATACTAAGACAACTGGCTTTGATTATAAGATTGGTAATAGAATTATTGAATTTGGTGCAGTTGAAGTTATTGATAGAAGGATAACAGGTAATAATTTACATTTTTATTGTAATCCAAATTATGAAGTTGAAGCTGGAGCTTTAGCTATTCATGGTCTTACAAATGAATTTCTAGCAGATAAACCTCTTTTTGAGGATAAAGTTGATGAGATGATTGAGTTTTTAAGAGGTGCTGAAGTAATCATTCATAATGCAGCTTTTGATGTGCCATTTATAAATTGGGAACTTAGTCTCTTAAAAAATAATAAATACGGAACATTAGAGCAAAATGTTGCTAAAATAGTAGATAGCCTTGATTTAGCTAGAAAAAAACATCCATTACAAAAAAATAATCTTGATGCTCTATGTAAAAGATATCAAATTAGGAATGATCATCGTACCTTTCACGGAGCATTATTAGATAGTGAGCTGTTAGCGGATGTTTATCTAGCTATGACAGGTGGGCAGACTAATCTAAGTCTGCAAACAGCCAAAACTGTGAGCAAAAATAGTATTGATATTGATGTCAATAAACTAAACTTACGTAATGCTGAAGATAGTATTAGCGATATTTCTGCACACCATAGTTATCTTAGTAATTTGCTAAAACTAGAAGAAGATGCAAAATGGTAAGAAAAATAATTTTTCCAGAAGCAAAAGAGCATGAGCTTATTTCGGCAGGTAAAGATTTTTTTGCTAGAGATTTACTTTTAGAGAAAAATACTTATAAAGCTTGGTTAGAGCTAAAACAAGCAGCGACTGATGATGGTATTAGTCTATTTATAGTTTCAGGTTTTAGAAGCTATGAATATCAGCAGAAAATTATAGATAGAAAGCTTGCTAATGGACAAACTTTAGAAGAGATTATCAGGGTAAATGCTTTGCCAGGAGAGAGTGAGCATCATACGGGTAGGGCTATTGATCTAACAACTGGGGATGAAAAAGAGGTTTTGACAGAGGATTTTGAAAAAACTTATGCTTTTGAGTGGTTAGTTAAAAATGCACATAAATATGGCTTTAAGTTGAGTTTCCCATGCAATAATGACTATGGTTTTATATATGAGCCATGGCACTGGTGTTATCACAATGAAAAATGTTAGTAGATTTTTATTTGTAAGTATATTTGCAATATTACTAAACTCTTGTAGTACAGCAAAGAAAGATGTCACAAAACTCGAATTTGTTTCTAGTAGTTATCCTTGGATATTTAGCCCTGTGCGAAAAGAGCTAGCTCAAGGTGATGTAAGTGAGGCAATCAAAAAAAATAATAGTATCGGCAATGTTAGGCAGCTTAAAAGTCTCAATCAACTAGAATCTGGAAGATTATCGCAACTAAATAGTGATTCTAAAGCCTCAATAGAAATCTATAGTAAAGCTATAGAGTCGCTACCTAAAAATCAGCAACAGTCTCTAGATCAAGCAAAAAAAATACTTTTAAATAGAAATACATATAATTACTATGATATTAAGTCTGCATATGATATTCCAGATTACGCAATTACTTTCTTGTATACTTATCAAGCATTAAATTACCTTGAAACAAATAATATTAAAGAGGCTATACAATCACTTAACAACCTTGATAATGCTAAAATATGGCGTGATGAGCAAGAAATACTTGCTGAAGGAATGAAGCAGCTGGGACAAAAAGATCTAGATAGAAATGAGATAACTAGCGACAATCTAGGCTTAGAAAATTTTAAAGCCTTGACGCAAATGCTTGAGTTTTCAAAAAGAATACCAAATGCATATGGTAATCCGATGAGCTATTATCTTAAAGCTTTACTTGATTCGGCAGTTTCAAAAGATTATCAAAAGTCTTTGACAGACATTGAAAGTGCACAGCAATATACGGTCGGCAACAAATATCTTGATCAAACAGCTAATGAGTTTAAATCAGCAATAATAAGTCAGACCTCACCATTTGCAATGGGTATGGGTAGAGTGGTAGTATTGTATGAGCAGGGACTTGTATATACGCGTAGTTCTGCTCAAGCAAGTTTAGATCTTGGTAATATAGGTGTTAGAAAGATTGATTTGCCAGTATATAACACTGACTATAATTTATTTGAACCAAAGAGAGTCATAATATCGGCAGATGATACTAATTTAATTGATACATATACTGAGACTTTATTAGATACAACTTTGTTTGCGACAAAATCTTTAATAGAGTCATACTCAAAAGTAATAACTCAAAATGTTGTGATCGAAGCATTTAAATACGACTATGAAAATAACTTCGCATTAGGAGGTTTATTAGGTAGTACTTTGAAGTTTGATTTATCAAAAACTGATCCTAAGAGAGCAGATTTAAGAAGTTGGTTATTATTACCTAATAGTGTTGATTTATTTGAGCAGCAACTTGATAGTGGCAATTATATGATTCAAGTTAACAATATTCGTCAGAAAATTACTATTCAGCAAGGTAAAACTACTCTTTTATGGATTGTTGATATTGGTAAGTTTAAGAAAGTTTATTATTTTATTTTTTAAATTTAACTTTTTAATTACAGTACTTTATTCTAGGTTATGTGTACAAAAGTAAATTTTCAACCTAACTAAAAAAAGTATGAGCTAACTTAATTATCCTAAATATTTGTATAGACTCTGATTACACAATTAATTTTTTTAATAAAGACTTCTATAAGCTTTTGCTTATTTTATACAATACTTTATTTGCTAGATATTTATAGTTAATTCAACTAGATTGTAAATCAATACAAAATTATATTTACTCGTGTTCAATCAAGTGATATAAATAATCTATATCGAAACAAAAAATGAGGTTTTGTATGAAAGATATTATAATTTTGGGTGCCGGTAGGATCGGTTCACTTGTAAGTTGTTTGTTGGTTGAAAGTGGAGACTATATAGTTCATTTACTTGATAAACATATCCCTGATGATAAGCCAGTTTTAGAAAGAAATATCGATAACTTAAAATATGTAGAATTAGATGTAACAAAAACTACGGAATTACAAAAATATGTGAAACAACATAATCCTAAATCTATTGTTTCATGTTTACCATTTTTTCTTAATAAAAGTATTGCTAAATTAGCTGGCGAACTTGGGCTTAACTATTTTGATCTAACTGAAGATGTTGAAGCAACTGATTATATCAAAAGTATAGCAGAGAATTCTAAAAATAGTTTTTTTTGCACCACAATGTGGTCTTGCTCCTAGGTTTATTAGTATTGTATCTAATAACCTTATGCAAGAGTTTGATTCAATTGATACTGTACGCATGAGAGTAGGAGCGTTACCATTAAACGTATCAAATACACTTCAATACGCTTTAACCTGGTCGACTTAAGGACTAATAAACGAGTATGCTAAGCCATGTGAAGGTATTGTTGACGGTGAGAAAAGGACTCTTGCACCATTAGCTGATATTGAAGAGATAAAGATTAATGGCCTTACTTATGAAGCTTTTAACACCTCTGGAGGTATTGGCTCGATGATAGATACCTATGCGGGTAAAGTTAAAAATATAAACTATAAAACCATTCGTTATCCTGGGCATTGTGAGAAAATGAAGTTTCTAATGCAAGATATGAAGCTTGGTGAAGATTTAGAAACAATGGTTAAAATTATGGAGAGAGCTTTACCACGTATTAATCAAGACGTTGTGCTTATTTATGTCTCGGTTGATGGAGTACGTAAAGGTCTAAAAGCAGAACGTCATTTTGCACAGAAATATCCATCAAAAGTGATGTTTGGTAAGTATTTTTCAGCTTTACAATTAACTACAGCCATTAGTTTATGTGTAAGTATTGATCTTTTACTTAATGCTAAAGAACAACCTAGAGGTTTTATAAATCAAGAATCAATATGCCTAAAAGATTTTTATAATAATAGATTTGGTCAATATTACAAAAAATCTGGACTATTAATACAAGCAGATTAATATAGGGGGGAGCATGAGTATTTTAAAAGAGCTAGATTTAGGTTTACAAGCATATATCACTAACGATACTAATAACGTTATAGAAACTTTAAATCCTGCAACTGGTGAGCTATTAGCTAAAGTTAGAAACCAAAGTGTAACTACTATGCAGGAGGCTATAGCAAAAGCTACAGAAGTTGCTAAGCAATGGCGACAAGTTCCTGCACCTAAAAGAGGCGAGTTGGTTAGACTTATCGGTGAGGAATTACGTAGAAACAAAGATCATCTAGGTAGTCTAGTATCTCTTGAGATGGGTAAATCTAAACAAGAGGGTGATGGTGAAGTCCAGGAAATGATAGATATGGCAGATTTTGCTGTAGGACAATCGCGTATGCTTTATGGAATGATGATGAATTCTGAGCGCCATAATCATAGAATGTATGAGCAATGGCATCCACTAGGTGTTGTTGGAGTTATCTCGGCTTTTAACTTTCCTGTAGCAGTGTGGTCATGGAATGCTTTTATAGCTGTAATTTGTGGTAATACAGTAGTCTGGAAACCATCAGAAAAAACACCTTTGTGTTCTATCGCGGTACATAATATTTGTCAAAAAGTAATTAAAGAGCATAATTACCCTGAAATTTTTTACACAGTCATTTCTAAAGATGTTGAGGTTTCAAAAACATTAGTTAATGATGAAAGAGTAAATCTAGTATCTTTCACAGGTTCAACTAAGGTAGGGCAAGATGTTGGTCAGCAAGTTGCTAAAAGATTTGGTAAGTCGATTTTAGAATTAGGTGGTAATAATGCTACAATTATTGATGAATCCGCTAATTTGAAACTTGCAATTCCTGCAGCAGTTTTTGGGGCAGTTGGTACAGCTGGTCAAAGATGTACTTCGCTAAGAAGACTCTTTATCCATGAGTCGATCTATGATTTAGTCAAAGAGAAAATGGTCAATGCTTACAAGCAAGTCAAAGTTGGAGATCCTCTTGATCAAGCTAATTTAATGGGACCTCTTATAGATCAAGCTGCGGTTGATAATTTCACTAGAACTGTAGAGCAAGCTATTAATCAAGGTGGTAAAGTTCTAACAGGTGGTAAAAGTATTGCAAAGCCTGGCTTTTTTGTTGAGCCGACAATTATCGAAGCCAATCATAATATGCCAATCGTTGCTGAGGAGAACTTTTGTCCAATATTATACATAATGCCTTTTAAAGATATTGATGAAGCTATAGCACTCAATAACAGTGTAATCTACGGTTTATCAAGCTCTATATTTACGGACAATCTTCAAAATGCTGAAAAGTTCTTATCTAGCTTAGGTAGTGATTGTGGTATAGCTAATGTTAATATTGGTACCTATGGAGCAGAGATTGGAGGAGCTTTTGGTGGTGAGAAGCATACTGGAGGAGGACGTGAAGCTGGTTCAGATGCTTGGAAAGCATATATGCGTCGTCAGACTAGTACTATTAACTATGGTAAAGATTTACCATTAGCACAAGGAATTAAATTTAATCTAGGGGAGTGACATTATGAGCGTTGATATTTTAGATAAGTTATGGGATCAATATATTCGTGATAATCCCCATGCAAAAGAAATTTATGATCTGTTTGTAAATAATGGCGAGAATCCTATAAATGATCATATTGCATTAAGAACTTTAGATGATGATAGGATAAATATTTATAAGCTAACAGAAGTTTTTATTGATAAAGGCTATAGTATTTGTGATGATTATGATTTTGCAGTAAAACATCTTGAGCATAGTGATAAAACTCAACCAAAAGTATTTATTAGTCAGCTTTTAACAAATGAATTCTCAGAGGAATTACAGCAGACACTAAAAAGATGTGTTGATCTAATACCACAGCAATTGCTGAATAATCCAGAAAATTTACTATTATCTGGTGTAAGCTGGCAAATTGATTATGCTACATACCAAAAGCTGCTTGAAGAATCTGAATATGCAGCATGGTTCTATGCTTTTGGCTTTAGAGCTAATCACTTTACAGTATTTATTAATAATTTGAAAAAATTTAGTGAGGTTTCTCAAGTAAATACTTTTCTTAAAGAAAATGGATTTAGGCTTAACTCATCAGGTGGTGAAATCAAGGGTTCAAAGGACGAATTACTTGAACAATCAAGTACCATGTCAGGTTTAGCTGAGGTTAATTTTAAGGATGGTAAGCGAGAGATTCCTTCATGTTATTATGAATTCGCTAAGAGATATCCTGACAATTCAGGTAAGCTCTACCAAGGTTTTGTTGCTAAATCTGCAGATAAAATATTCGAAAGTACAAATACTAAATAAATTACTATATCAAAGCTATTTTTTTTAATAAACTTCTTTGTTACTATATACCTATATGGGGTATATATGGAAGAGGTTTATAAATGTCAAATCCTTGTCATAAAAAACATTTAGTTAAACTTAATAGGGTAACTGGTCAAGTCGAAGCAATCAAAAGAATGATTGATGATCAGCGTTATTGTGTTGATATTATTACCCAAATAAAAGCAGCTCGAAGTGCATTAAAATCTATAGAGTTGAGTATTTTAGAGACACATATGCAATCTTGTCTAGAAAAATCTTGTCAGGCAAATTCTAAAGAGGTACTAGAGCAAAGAATAGCAGAAATTATGAAACTTTTAAGAAAATATCAATAACGGTAATAAGTATATGAATAAACAACAAGCGATAATTTATAGAATGGTAACAGATAAACATATCTGTCCTTTTGGTATTAAAGCCAAAGATTTACTAAAACGCAAAGGTTACTTTGTAGAAGATATTCATCTTAAGGATAGACAACAAGTAGATGAATTTAAAAATAAATATGATGTCAAAACTACACCACAAATATTTATAGATGGTAATAGAATTGGTGGATATGATGATTTAGTTAAATTTTTTGGCTTAGTAAAAGATAAACAAGCAAAATCATATAAGCCTGTAATAGCAGTTTTTGCGATGACTTTTTTACTAGCGCTAGCATTTGGTTATTTTATTGCGGGCAATATATTTGCTTTATTGACCATAAAGGTTTTTATGGGATTAAGTATTGCATTTCTAGCGATGTTGAAGCTTCAAAACTTAGATAGTTTTATCAATCAGTTTATAACTTATAATCTCTTAGCAATGCGTTACCTAAGATATGCATACATTTATCCATTTGCAGAGGCTTTTGTTGGAATATCTATAATTGCAGCAATCTTTAGTTATTTAGCAGCACTAATAGCTATCATAATTGGTTTAATAGGAGCTATTTCTGTGTTTTACGCTGTGTATATCCAAAAACGAGAGCTTAAATGTGCATGTGTAGGAGGTAATAGTAATGTTCCTCTAGGATTTTTATCATTAACAGAAAATATTATGATGATAGCTATGGGTATTTGGATGATATTTATGTGAACTTAATGATTATTTGAAATTATTTTAGCGATCTTAGCAAATAAATCTTCGTATATTGAGCTTTTACGCATAACTAAATCAATTTCTCTATAGAAATCTCTATTATCAATATCAATATATTTAACATTATCGGCTTTAGTGCAAGCAATTTTAGGTACTAGAGTTATACCTTCATCGATAGATACCATTTGTCTTAGGGTCTCTAGACTACTACCTTTAAAGTCGTTATTATTAAACTCTTTTAACGCACAGAGTTTAAGAGTTTGATCTCTAAGACAATGACCTTCATCAAGAAGCATAAGATTCTGTTTAACTATTTCTCTTATACATATTTGTTTATTTTTTGCTAATGGATTAGTTTTAGCTACAGCTACATAAAATTTATCATCAAAAACTTTTTTTCTATGGAATTGGTAGTTTTCAGTAGGAGTTGCTAGTAAAGCAAAATCGATTTTACCTTGATCAAGCATTTTAACAAGGATGTCTGTTTTTTCTTCAATTACAGCAATACTTAGATTCGGAAGTTCTTGTTTGATAGCAGGGAGAATTTTAGGCATTAAGTATGGACACAGAGTTGGAAATGCGCCAATAGTAATGCTGATTTTACCATTCTCTAAGAGTAGCTCAGCAATTTTCTTAAGATTATTTACTTCATCAAGAATTTTATAAGCTTGGTTGACGATTTTCATTCCTGATTTAGTTATCAAGACTTGTTTTGTACCGCGCTCAAAAATTTGGATACCAATATACTCTTCAAATTTCTTTATTTGCATACTTAATGCAGGTTGGCTGACAAAACATTTTTCTGATGCTGTAATAAAGCTTTTTGTCTCATACACAGAAATGATATATTCAAGAGTACGTGTATTCATAACTAAATCTTATAGTTACTATAAATATTATATATTTTAAATTATGTGCAAGAGTAATACAATAATAGCGTAGCTTAACAAAACAAAGGAGTTAGACATGACTAAAAAAGTACCTAATGTAACTTTTAAAACAAGAGTAAGAGATGAGAGTATTGGCGGTTCAAATCCATTTAGATGGCAAGATGTAACATCAGCTGATATTTTTGATAATAAAAGAGTAATTGTATTCTCATTACCAGGAGCATTTACACCAACTTGTTCAACTTATCAATTACCAGGTTTTGAAAATAACGCAGCTAGATTCAAAGAGCTAGGTATAGATGAGATTTATGTTTTATCTGTAAACGATAGCTTTGTTATGAACAAGTGGATTCAGGTTCAGGGAATTCAAAATATTAAACCGATTCCAGATGGTAATGGTGAATTTACTGAAGCTTTAGATATGCTTGTTGATAAATCAAATATTGGTTTTGGCAAAAGATCTTGGCGCTATGCAATGATTGTAAATAATGGTGAAATCGAGAAAATGTTTGTTGAGCCTGGTAAGCGTGATAATGCAGATAATGATCCGTATGGTGAGTCTTCTCCAGAAAACTTATTGAAGTATTTAGAGTCTAAGTAATTATGAAAAGGATTATTGTTTTTGGTGCGACCGGAACTATTGGTAGAGCAACTACACAGTCTCTGAAAAATGCTGGTTATGAAATAGTAACTGTAAGTTTTTCTGGCGATAAAACTGATTTTGCTGTAGATATCCAAGACTCTCAGTCTATAAAAAGTTTATTTGATAAAATTGGTAATTTTGATGCTTTGATATCAACTACAGGAAAAGTCGCTTTTAAAAATATCACCGCAATAGAACAACAAGATTGGAACTTAAGCTTAAATAATAAACTTCTAGGTCAAATTAACTTAGTGCAAATTGGTTCAAAATATATTAATGATGGTGGTTCGTTTACACTTACTTCAGGAATATTAAATGTTGAACCAATAGCTATGGGTAGTATAGCTGCTACAGTTAATGCTGGTTTGGAAGGCTTTGTAAAAGCAGCTTCATTGGAGTATAACAAGTTTCGCATTAATGTTGTAAGTCCAACTGTTGTTGAAGAAGCTCTTGATAAATATGCGCCATTTTTTATTGGGTTTAAAGCTGTTAAGGCTGAAGAAGTAGCAAATGCTTATCTTAAGTCTGTAGCTGGTATAGCTAATGGTGAAGTTATAAAAGTAGGTTTTTAATCTTAAGATAAAATATCTAAATAGTTATTTTTTTAATAACACTATCAAATACTTCTTTTATAAAAAGTTGCGAAGTATCTACTATTATAGCATCATTTGCGGGTCTTAGTGGCGCTACTTTACGATTACGATCTTGAAAATCTCTTTGTTTAATATCAGCTAAAATTTTTTCAAAGTTAGGCTTTTGACCTTTGGTTTTTAGTTCGTCATATCTGCGTTTGGCTGTAATCTCAGTACTAGCATCGAGAAAGAATTTATATTGAGCTTGTGGAAAAACTACCGTTCCCATATCTCTACCATCAGCAACCAAACCTTGTTCAGTAGCAAATTCTCTTTGTTTGTTTAAAAGTATAGCTCTAACAGTAGGGTAAGCAGCGACTTTTGAAGCAAGCATTCCTATTTGTTCAGTACGTATATCTTTAGTTACATCTTGATTAGATAAAAATGCCTTAACTAAATCATCTTCAATTTTAAAACTGATGTCTAAATTCCTTAAAGTTTTACAAACATCATCTTCATTTTCAAGGCTAGCATTATTTTTAAAACAGTGTAGGGCAGCTAGTCTATAAATGGCGCCGCTATCTAATAGTTTAAAGTCGTAGTATTTTGCTAGAGCCTTCGCTAAAGTACCTTTACCAACGCCGCTTGGTCCATCAATTGTAATAATCTTAGAATTGTTCATTCTCAAATTCCTGCATAAACTGTACAAGTTTTTTGACATCTTCTAGACTTACTGCATTATATAGACTTGCTCTACAGCCTCCTACACTTCGATGTCCTTTAAGACCATAGAAGCCTGCTTTACTAGCATTGCTTAGAAATTTATCTGTTAGTTCTTGTGTAGGTAAATGAAAGATTATATTCATATTTGAACGATATTCAGGTTTGATATCATTTTTATATATTTTTGAGTTATCAATAGCTGAATAAAGTAAATTAGCTTTCTGATTGCTAAACTCTTCAACATTATCTAGATTAGCAAATTTTTCAATTAAATATTCTAGAGTTAACTCGAACGTTACCCATGAAATTACAGATGGAGTATTATAAACTGAATTTGACTTTTTCATTGCGAGATAGTCAAACACTACAGGAATATTTTGTTTTTCTTTAATCAATGAATCTTTTATTATGACTATAGTCAAACCTGGTATTCCAGCATTTTTTTGTGCTCCAGCATAAATAAGTCCATAATCTGAAATATTAATAGGCTTTGATAAAAAGCTTGATGACACATCACAAACTAACTCGGTATTACATGATTTAGCTAGTTTATTAATTTGAAATCCATCTACTGTTTCATTATCTGTGTAGTATATATAATCATATTTATTCGCTTGGAATTTTTGTGCGATATTATCATCATATTTGACAGCATCAACATCGATAAATTTAGCTGCTTCTTGAGCTGCTTTTTCTGACCATTGACCACTACATACATATAATGCTTTATTGTGCTTATCAGCCAAGTTTAGCGGAATAGCAGCAAATTGCGCAGTAGCACCCGCTTGCATTAACAGTACAGCATAATTATCAGGAATACTAAGTAAACTTCTTAAATTTTTCTGAATAGAAGCGTGAACTTCATCAAAAACTTTATCACGGTGAGAAATCGATAATAATGATACTCCAGTATCTTTATAATTTGTCATCATTTGTTGTAGTTGTTGTATTATCGATGTAGGTACAACCGCAGGGCCTGCACAAAAATTGATTTTCATAATTAAAAATAATCTCTAATATACAAATTTAAGTATATTTTATCAGACTTAATCCATTTGATATAAACAAAATATTAGTAAAGTTGAAAAGAAGAGCAATTTTTATATTGCTGTTTAAGAAGTTGAGAATTATCAAAATATATTTTTTCAAATTTACTAAATAAATCTTCAAAAATAATAATATTATTATCTGAATTATATGAATTTCTATAAGAAACTCTAATATAGTAGTCATTATTAGTTTTATATACTCTATAGTTAATCCGAAAGATATTTGTAGAAAAAGATATTTGTAGAAATGTTATAATGTCTAATAAAAATGCCATCATATAGCCAATATTTTAGAGACATCGTAATTAATAAATATGAAGAAGGTATGACGGAGTTCGAGCTGAGTAAGTTTTTTAACATAGATAAGCGTACAGTTGTTTCATGGATAGAGTTTTATAAAAGAACCGGAGATTATAGTTCAAAGCAAGGAGTTGGTTGTGGCAGAGTCGCTAGCTTTACCGATAAAACATTGATTGAACAGTATTTGATAGATCATCCAGATGCAAGTGCATTAGATATAAAAGAAGCATTAGCCCCTGATATTCCAAGAAGTACATTTTATGATTGTCTTAATAGACTTGGTTTTAGTTTTAAAAAAAGACTCCAAAATATAAGCAAAGAAAAGAACATGAAAGGTTGGAGTATATAGAAAAACTAAAAGAAATAGCTCAAAACTTGTTATTTTATATAGATGAGATGGGGTGTGACAATAAGCTTTCTATCCTAAGAGGATGGTCACTAATTGGTGAGCCTAGTTATGGTGAGGTTTTAGCATATCAAACACAAAGAAGAAGTATTGTTGCTGGATATAATTATGCAGATAAAAAGATTATAGCTCCATTAGAGTACAGTGGATATACCAATACTGAAATTTTTAATCAATGGTTTGAGGAACACTTATGCCCATCATTAAAACCTAAAACTACTATAGTAATGGATAATGCTAGTTTCCATAAATCCTCTAAGCTGATTGAAATAGCCAATAAATTTGATGTACAAATATTATATCTACCTCCGTACTCTCCAGATTTAAATCCTATTGAAAAGGTTTGGGCTAACTTTAAAAAAATATTTAGAAAAGTGAATAATAGTTTTGAAAAATTTTGTGATGCTATCTCTTATGTGTTTAACAAAATACTCTCGGATTAACTATAAAAGATAAATCAGCACCATAACCAGGATTTGTTGTTAGTATTGTTTTTATCTTATTAGCTTTGCTAAGTAGGTAAGCAATATTAAACCTAATACCAGTATCATGCCCAACAAATAGAATATATTTAGGATATTTTTTGTTGTTTGGATTTGAAATGATTTGTTTTATATCAAAAATTATTTGACTAATTACAACTGCACCATTAGAGTTAATTGAATTTTGTAAATAATCTTGTGTAAAACCAGTAAATCCATCTGATTGTGCTGGAATAGCAGAGTGATAGCTGTTAAAGTTAAATACTTCTATTAGATCAGTTATATCAGATTTTGTAAGAGCATTATAAGTTTTGAATACTGAGCAACCTGATTTTGAGCAATAATCTTTTAGTGGAATGAGTTGCGCTGCAAACTTAGCAATAGGTTGTATGCATTTATAGGCCTGTGTTGGTGTAGAAACTTTAGTGTCGCAATAATCATCTTTAGATATATAATTATGTTTAACTAAGACTTCAGATAAATATCCTATTTTACGCCATTCATCAAGCCAGCCTGATGCAGCATTAATATTTTTGATACTTTTGTGTATGCTTAACATTGGATCTTTAGCTTTAGGTATAATTTCAATAACATCTGAGTTTTTTATATGAGGGAGCATCCCTAATAAAACTGCTTGAGCGCTAACGATATCCCTATTAGTACCATCAGCAACAATACAGATATCTTCACGATTATACTGATTGCCGAGCAGCTTGTAATATTCTTTACTAAAATATTCACCATTATATCTCTCCATCTCAAAACCATATTGGGTTAATTGTCCAGCTGGTATGTTATCTACATTCCAGAGAGGAGGGTATTCTAGCTTGGGGTCATATTGTGTTGATGTACGAGCTCCATGTCTGATAATATCTGCAGCAAATACAATATTTGCATTAGTTAATTGTGGCGCGTTGATATTATATGAATCTTTGGCAAAGATTGGTGTTATAGCTATGAGGGTTAAAATGCCGATAGTGAATATTTTTCTCATAATTGATTTTTGTTGTAATACCTATTATTTAATCCAATCGCGAGGTTTTATATATTGGTAAACTTTTTCTTCTTCAGAACCTAGTTCAGGTTGCCAATTATATTTCCAAGTTGCCATTGGTGGCATTGATGAGAGTATCGACTCAGTTCGCCCACCACTTTGTAAGCCAAATATCGTACCTCTATCAAACACTAAGTTAAATTCAACATATCTACCACGACGATAAAGTTGAAAATCTTTATGCTTTTGTGAATATTCAATATTTTTTCTTTGTGCTACTATTGGAATATAAGCATCTAAATAAGAATTTGCACAGTCAGTTACAAAATTAAAGCATTCATCAAAAGATTTATCATTTAAATCATCAAAAAATAAACCACCAACCCCACGACACTCATCACGATGTTTGAGATAAAAATACTCATCACACCATTTTTTGAATTTTGGATAATAGGTTTTATCATGCTTGTCACAAATATTTTTTGCTGTTTGATGCCAGTGAATCGCATCCTCCTCAAAAGGATAGTATGGTGTTAGATCAAAACCTCCACCAAACCACCATATTGGATTATCAGTATCAGCACCAGCAATAAAAATTCTAAAATTAGCATGAGATGTTGGCACAAAAGGATTGCGGGGGTGGATAACTAATGAAAGCCCTGTAGCTATAAAAGATTTACCAGCTAATTCTTGTCTTTTTGCTGTAGCAGATGGTGGTAGCTCACTACCGTGGACTCTAGAAAAAGCTACTACACCTTTTTCAAATATTTCGCCACCTTCTATGATCATAGAGTTACCATAGCCTTTAAGTTTTTGATCGGGAGTATCTGGTTTTTGCCATTTGTCAGAAATAAATTTTGCAGCATTTGTTTCATGCTGCTCTAGAGCTGTGGTAATATTTTGTTGAAGTTGTGTTAGAAAATCTTCAAATTTTGAAATTTTTTCTTGCATGTGATACTAAACCTTCGATTTTAAATTCTATTTTAAACAAATAGAAGCTGAAATTAATAAATGATATTTTAGCAGTAGGGAAATAAAATTGCTTGTAAAAAATAAAGCCTTTTCAGTTCTTGAAATTGTATTGCTACTAGTATTTACGATAATTATTGCTAGTTCAATATATCTAACACACAAGTACACTACACGAATCTCAAATACTATGACAAAATTAAAGCTGCTAAAGACTCAAGTAAGTGCTGAATTAAATTATGGTAATGGTCATATCGCTAAACAAAAGTCGCAAAATGGTTTGTATGCGTTAACAAATATATCTTGATAAAAAAATTCAAGATTATAGTTCTAGCAATATACTAATTAAAGATAATGGTGAAATATCACTAAAATTTGAAGATAGATATTTAGGTAAAGGTAGTATAATAATGACACCATATGTTAAATCAAGGTCTAAAACAGAAGATCCATATATAATTTGGGATTGCTTAGTAACTACTAATAAAAAAATATCACAAAGCTTAATGCCTGAAGAGTGTGTTGTCGAATTAGTCAATAAATAGTTGCTATTATTGTCTTGTGATAGTATAATATTTTCTTGCTCTTTGCTATACAAAACGTATGTGTAGCTTATCAGTAAAAACAATCAAATGATAAACCGGAAGGAGTTTAAAAAATGAAACATTATGAAGTCGTTTTAATGATCCACCCTGATCAATCAGATCAATTAGATGCAATGCTTGGCAAATACCGTGGCATAATCGAAGAAAAAGGCGGCAAAATCCACAGATTTGAAGACTGGGGACGTCGTCAATTAGCTTACCCTATCGAAAAACTTCACAAGGCACACTATGTACTATTTAATATTGAGTGTCCAACTGAATCTCTAGAGAAGCTTCAAGAATCTTTAAGATACAACGATGCTATTTTACGTCGTTTAGTTATCGCTACAAAAGAAGCTATAACAGAACCATCAGTAATGATGGAATCAAATGAGAAAGAAGTAATTTAATAGAGGAATTGTAAAATGAGTCGTCGTAAAGTTTGCCGTTTCACTGTAGAAGGTGTGAAAGAAATAGATTATAAAGATGTTAATAAGTTAAAAGCTTATATTACTGAAACTGGTAAAATCGTACCAAGTCGCGTAACTGGTACATCAGCTAAGTATCAAAGACAGCTAGCAACAGCTATCAAAAGAGCTAGATTCTTAGCATTATTACCATACTGTGATCGTCACTTTAACTAATACTGGAGGTTGATTACAATGCAAGTTATTTTAAAAGAAAAAGTTGAAAACCTTGGTGTATTGGGTGATATCGTAAATGTAAAACCAGGTTATGCAAGGAATTTCCTTATCCCGTTTGGTAAGGCTGTTCAAGCAACACAAGCAAACATCAAAGCTTTTGAAGCACAAAAAGCTGAACTAGAAAAAGCTGAAAAAGCTAGATTTGAAGCAGCTGTCGCTGTTGCTGATGCAATTAAGGACAAAGTTTACACTATAGCTGCTCAAGCAGGTGAGGGTGGTAAACTATTTGGTTCTGTAGGTACAGCTGAAGTTGCTGAAGCTGTTTCTAACCAATCTGGCAAAAAAATTGAGAAAAGCCAAGTGCGTATGCCTGAAGGCGTTATCAGAAGTATTGGTGAATTTGAACTTACAGTTCATGTTTATACAGATGTTGATGCAGATATCAAAGTAAATGTTGTAGCTGCTGAAGCTTAGTTTTATAATATACAAACTAACACTGTATTCTAATAAATATAAAAACCATGTGTTAGGCATGGTTTTTTTGTATTTAAAGCAAGGGTTTTGATGTCTATGGATTATCAGTTTAAAGCTGCTGAAACGACTTACTCTCTAGAAGCAGAAAAAGCTATCTTAGGGAATATATTACTGTACAATCAAAATATTGAGTTAGTTGAAGATTTTCTTTTGATTGATGATTTTTTTGATAAAAGACATAAAACCATCTATAAACAGATTGTCACGCTTAACCAAGCAAACACTCCGTTTGATGTACTAATTTTAAGTGAATACCTTGCCACCGAGGGACTTTTAGAACAAGCAGGTGGTGAGGCTTACATCATAGATTTAGCTGCTAATACACCTTCAATATCAAATATCAAGACGTACGCTAATATCGTAAAAGATAAGGCTAAGCTTAGAAGTTTACAAAATAGTGTAAATGATATCGTTCAGAAGATATATTCAGCAGATTCAAAAAATCCTGATGAAGTTATTGATTACGCTGAGAGCAGAATACTTGATGTAGCTAAAGAGCGTGAAACACTTACCAAAGGTCCTGAATCGATAAAGTCTGTAATCCCAAAGCTTGTAGATAGAATGAGTGCTATAGTTGATTCTGGTAGTGGTCTAACAGGGCTTTCAACAGGTTTTATAGATCTTGATAAAATGACATCAGGATTACAAAGAGCAAATATGGGTATCATAGCAGCTCGACCATCTATGGGTAAGACTGTTTTGGGTATTAACATCGCTCAAAATGTCGCAAAAATTGCTGATAAGCCAGTATTAGTTTTTAGTCTAGAGATGCCGTCAGAAGATATTGTAACAAGGATGTTAGCTTCACAGGCGCGTGTAGAGATGAATTTATTTAAAGAATGTAATAGGTTAAATGATGCGCATTGGGTTAAAATCACCAGCGCTATGAAAACTTTAAGTGAAATGCCACTATATATTGATGATACATCAAGTTTGACTCCAGCCGAGATGCGTTCAAGAGCGCGAAGATTATATAATGAGCATGGTGGTTTAGCAATGATCTTGATAGATTATCTACAGCTTATGAAAATCCCAGGTTATGAGACTAACCGAACACTAGAGGTATCAGAGATATCCCGTTCACTGAAGGCTTTAGCCAAAGAGTTGGATATACCAGTCATAGCACTATCGCAACTAAATAGAGCAGTAGATGATCGTAAAGATAAACGACCAATGATGTCAGACTTAAGAGAATCAGGAGCAATTGAACAAGATGCTGACTTGATTATGTTTATTTATCGTGATGAAGTTTATAATAAAGATAAAGAAGATAATAAAAATCTAGGTGAAATAATAATAGGTAAGCAGCGTAATGGTCCTATAGGAACTGTGCATGTGCGCTTTGATGGTCAGTTTGCTAGTTTTGCTAATTTAACTAATGAAAATGATCATATTTTACCTGGTGATATAGGTTATAACGAGTAATATTTATATAAAGATTTAAAGAGAAGTTTCATGCAACAAGATAAAGTTAATTTACTTGGATTAAATCAAAAAGCTATAGAAGATTTTTTTATTTCTATAGGCGAAAAAAAATTTCATGCAAGACAAGTTTTTAAGTGGATTCATAAAAAAGGTGTTATTGACTTTGATGCTATGACAGACCTTGGCAAAAATTTACGCCATAAACTTAAGGAAAAAGCTCAGATAACTATTCCTAAAGTGGTATTTAGTAAGGCATCAAAAGATGGTACTCATAAGTGGCTTATCGATGTTGGTGGTAGTGCAGTTGAGACAGTATTTATTCTAGAGGAAGGTAGAGGAACATTATGTGTATCTTCACAGGTTGGCTGTACTTTAAACTGTAGTTTTTGCTCTACTGGTAAACAAGGCTTCAATAGAAATCTATCAGCAGCTGAAGTTATCGCACAGTTATGGATAGCAGCTAGAACATTATCAAAAACTGATGGCGAACATGATTTCACAGTAACAAATATTGTTATGATGGGTATGGGTGAGCCGTTGATGAATTTTGAGAATGTAGTTCCAGCAATGGATATTATGATGGATGACTTAGCTTATGGATTGTCTCGACGTAAAGTAACTCTAAGTACATCTGGTGTGGTTCCGAGAATATATGACTTATTAGAACAATCAGGAGTATCTTTAGCTGTATCTTTACATGCGCCAAATGATATGTTGCGTAATGAAATTGTACCTATTAACAAGAAGTATAATATTGATGAGCTTCTTGAGGCATGTAAGCTATATGCACAAAAGGGTCCACATAAACACATTACTTTTGAATATACTTTAATGGAAGAGGTTAATGATAATTTATCTGATGCTGAGGAATTAGTTGCGTTATTAAAATCACGCGAAGTTCCTGCTAAAATTAATCTTATCCCATTTAATCCATATCCAGGCACGCCTTATAAAAAGCCTAGCAATAACCGTATTCATAGATTTAAAGAGTTTTTGCAGCACAATGGTTTTGTCACTACGGTGAGAAAAACTCGTGGGGATGATATTGATGCTGCTTGTGGCCAATTAGCTGGCGATGTTATGGATAAAACTAATAGAAAGCAAAGATACCTCAAGAAGCTTGGAGACACTAATGCAAATTAGTTTAAAAAAAGTTATAAGTGTTGCGTTGTTATCGGCTGTCTTATCATCATGTATGACTCCAGAAACCCCTACTCGTAATTCTATAAAAAGTAACTCGCAGCAGCAAAATAATACAACTGATAACCTTAATCCAAATAGCGCAGAATTTATCTCGCCAGAACAATTTACAGCTAGTAAAGCCGATTACAAAAAAGCTACAGTTATAAATGCAGAATTAGCGATTATTTATTCAACTGAGGGCTATTTGGAGAGAGCAAAGACTAAGCTTATAAAAGCTCAAGATTTAGCAAAACAGCATGGTTATGACCTTGCTATTGTTGGTTATGCTGCGGGATACTATTATCAAAGTATAGGAGCAAACTCAATTGCTAAAAAGTATTATAAAGATACTTTATATAAGCATCCTAAAGATTTTGAAGCAATGAACTTTTATGCGCAATATCTATGCAGTCAAGAATTAGACTATGCTGAGGCACAGAAGCTCTTTGATAAGTCTTTGTATACCCCTGATAATGATGATATGGCGCAAACATTATTTTTATACTCTCAATGTATGTATAAACAAGGTAAAAAGGATCAAGCACTTGTATATATGGAGAGAGCTAATAGATTTAGACAAGATTATAGAGCTGCTAAATTAAGATTGGCAGAAATGTATTTTGAAAGAAAGGATTATACAAATTGCTATAAAGTTATCTATAGTATGAAGGATGACCCAGCATTCTTTAATAATAAGCGTATTTTAGATTTGAGATTAAAATTGGCTGAATATGCAAATAATAAAAATCAAGCTGCTGAAGTAAGACTAATTTTATCTTCTAATAACTATAATGACGAAGATATCCAAAAATTTTTCTCAGCAGCCGATCAAGAGGATATAAATAAAAATGCGTAGAGCAAATCAAAATAATGATAAAAATCCTGAAAGATTACAAAAGCTTTTAGCAAAATATGGTATTGGATCTCGAAGAAAAATAGAAGAGTATATAGAGCAAGGTAGAGTTAAGGTAAATGGTAAAGTCGCTACGCTAGGAGATAAAGCTATTGAAGCTGACAAAATCAGTTTCGATGGTAAAGCTCTACACTCATATGGTCAGCCAATGACTAGACCACGAGTAGTCATTTATCATAAAAGAGAAGGTGAAGTTTGTACTAGCAAAGATGAGAAAGACCGCCAAACAGTCTTTGATTCATTACCAAAATTAGCAAAGTCACGTTGGATAATGGTAGGACGCTTAGATATTAATACTACAGGTTTGTTGCTTTTTACTACAGATGGTGATTTGGCAAATAGATTGATGCATCCTTCTTACCAAATTGAGAGAGAGTATGCAGTGCGTGTATTTGGTCAACAATTATCTGATGAAACTATAAATAAGCTTAAAGAGGGCATACAGCTAGAGGATGGTATGGCTAAGTTTAATAGTATAAAATTCTCAGGTGGTGAGGGTGCTAATCTTTGGTATTATGTGACACTTTCTGAAGGACGTAATCGAGAAGTAAGAAGAATGTTTGAAGCAGTAGGTGTTACTGTTAGTCGACTAACGAGAATTAGATTTGGTGATATAATCCTTCCTAAATTTGTTTCGCGTGGCAAAACATTAGAACTAAATCCATCAGAAGTTAATCGACTTAGAAAGTCTGTTAAGTTAAAAGAGTATAGTTTTCCTAAGAAATTAGTTGAAAGGTTAGAGAAAAAATAATGAGCTTTGCAAGCCAGATAGAAGAAATTTTTGGTGTAGATATTTGGGAATTAAAACCACAATATAAAACTTCGCAACAAAATCAAACTACTAATGATGCTCAACAACAAAATGAAATTATTACAGCAGATCTAAATGATTTAGAACTTATCTATACAAACGAAATTACAAGTTCTAAAATTATAAATATTCTTATATCTACTAAATTGAATTTAACTTTTCTAAAAAATATTGCTAATAGTCTATTTTTTAATTCAAAAGTTAGTATTTATAAATCAAATGATATTAGTTCTTTTGAAAAACTTGGAGGTATTAATCTCAATGAAAAAGATCTGTTTACTAACAATATTGACCTATTAAGTATTCAAAATAAGAAATATATATTATCAAAGTTATATAAGTATGCAGATTTCTCTTCTAGATAATAGCTTCTTTACTAGAGTTGTCGAGTTAATAAGACTTTCTGACAATGATTTTAGTTGGTCAGATAAGCAGATTTTAGAATCTTTAAATAAAGATTTAACCATAGGATTATTTGAGAATAAAAAACTTTTAGCTGTAGCTATTTTTAGCAAAATATTCGATACAGCTGAGCTTTTATATATTTGTGTTGATATATCTAAGCATAATAAAGGTTTTGGTTTTAAGCTTTAAAAAGACTCAATTTACTACCTTGCACAGCAGCAAATTAAAGAAATATTTCTAGAAGTAGATATTAATAATCATAGCGCTATCAAACTTTACCAAAAGCTTAATTTTAAGAAAATATCATTGCGTAAAAATTATTATCAAAAAGCTGATGGTAGTCAAAGTGATGCGATTATTTATCAGTTAAGTATATAAAATGCAAATAGTTTTTACTTAAACTACAAAAGTAGCATAGGCATCTAAAATAGCTCTTTTAAAATAACTAAGGGTCTAGATAACTTTAGCTTGTCAAAAATCATTGATGGAGCTATATTTTATCTATGTTTGGAAGGTATAAAAAACGTTCTCATATTTCAGATGCTAAAATTAGAGAAATCTTAAAGTGTTTTTGCTTGGATTTAACAGCAACAAACACGAGTAAAATGACTAATGTTAGTAGAGTGACAATCAATCGCTATTTTGATAGATTTCGTAAAATAATCTTATTATCTGATGAAAAATTCTTTGCGTCTGCTGGGGAGTTTGAGTTAGATGAGTCTTATTTTGGAGCTAAACGAGTACGAGGTAAACGTGGTCGTGGAGCTGTAGGTAAAACACCAGTATTTGGTGTTTTAAAACGAAATCAACACAATAAAGTCTATATATCTATTGTACCAAACTGCTCTAAAGAGTCCTTAATGCCTATAATACAGGGTAAAATACTCGAAAACAGTACAATCTATACTGATGGCTGGAAAGCGTATGATGGGCTTATTCTAAACGGCTATGATCACTATCGTATTTATCATTCTCATAATGAGTTTGCTCGTGGTAAAACCATGTTAATGGTATAGAGTTATTTTGGTCGTTCTCTAAAAGAAGACTTGCAAAATTTAATGGATTGAGTGATGATAAGTTTGTTTTACACTTAAAAGAGTGTGAGTTTAGGTGGAATAATAAAGACAATGATTTGTATAAAATCATGTGTCTTTTAGTAAGAAAATTTAGTATTAAAGTTATCTAGACCCTAACTAAATAATAACTGTTTAGCTACTTCTCAATATAATTTATATTCTTGAGAATCTAGAATTTAAATTGCCTTTAAAAGAAATATATTTTACTCTAATATTAAGTTTGACACCCTATATTGTTATAAATATACTATTATCATAATATTTAGTAATAATTTTGTCGATGTTGATTTACATGATTGAAGTAAAAAATATATTATCGAAAGACTAAGAAAAAGAAATAATATAGGCATAATACTCTCCGTCAAAAAAATAATAAGGTAAAGCTATAGTTATTATTGTTTTATATCAGACAAAACTGAAATAGAAACTAAGAAAAATTCTGTTTCATTTAAAGTAATAACAAAGATGATAGATTTCAGTTAATTTAAATTATAAATTTTGAAAGTATGAGCGATAAAAAATTAAAAAAATGGAATAAGCCAGTTTTAGTAATCTTTAAAAATCCCTTAACACCAGAGGTAAAAGGTAAATTGCCCACTTCTTTAGAAAGAACTTTCCCACTTGCGCCTTCAGCTGGGGGTATTTCCTAAAAGATGGTTGAAAATAAAGAGATAAAAAAATGAGTAGTCAAAAGTTAGATGACACTAAAAAGTTATGGTCTAGTCCAATTTTGGCAATTAAAAATAGACAGTTATTTGAAGGTAAGACTTTTACTGAATCACAAGAATCTTCTTTTGGTGCAGATGGTCCAAGCTAAAATATAAATAACAGTAATTAAACCTCATTAATAATATTAAATTTTTTCTTAATTAAATTAAATATATAATATATACTGCCGAATTATTTTTTCTCTTTTTTAGTGCTCATGTTTAAATAATTTTTAGATTGGGCTCGATAATATAGCTGAAATAGTAGCTGTTTATTCAAGATTTAACCAGGCTTTGACAATTTATATCAGATTGTTTATACTTTTTGTATTAATTTTTAAGGTCACCGGCAAAATACTCAAACTAAATTATGGAGAATCACGTGGAAGCGAATATCGAAGAATACAAAAATATAATATTTGAAGATGAACTATCACTAAAAAAATCTACTAATTTTAAGAAAAAATGGGTTGCGCCGTTATTACGAGACCGAAAATACGATATGGATATACAAGCTAAAAATAGACGTAATAATGAATTAGTATCACCATATGGAGCAGATTTTGGTCCTTCGTAATAAATTTTATCTTAATTTATTTTGTTGATAAAACCTAAAATTTGTATCGCGAAGTCTGTATTAACCCTTACTATTTTTTTAAACTTTAAAATTAACAGTAAAGTACTCTCATAAAGCCGGTTGATTTTGATTATAAAGTTATTTTTGGTAATGTCTTTTATATCAGTCAGTTATACCGCTATGGGATATTTTAACCTCAAGAAATTCATAAATTTTTTCATTTGGGTTGTTGAAGTTTCTATAGTCTATTTTATCAAGGTGTCCTAGAAACTGTTCATATAAGAAGTATAGATAATTTTAATCATGATAACTTGAAAGCTAATTGCCAATTAGTTATTATGATGAGAGATTATGTAACAGTAGCTATATATTTGACTTAAAACCCTGCAGAGACATTGTATATAACCAATACCTGCATAGTCTCGACACACCAAACTAATCAAGAATAAGGAGTAAAATATGAACGAGATGAAGATCAAAGCTGCGAGTTTTTGCAATGATTCAAAAACCATAAAAAAAACATGGCAGACACCTATGTTATCGACACAACACCAGGAAAGTGAAAGCATTGAAGGAAAAGCCCCAGCTGGCAATGAACAATTTGGTACGCAAGGTCTGAGTTAATAGAAACTAATAGAAAATGTATCTAAAAAATATTTAGAAATAAATTATAGCAGTTACAGAAATATTTAACTATTTGACGATTGCTTCTAAGATTTTTATCTATAAATCCGTATCAACCCTTACAGTATTCTTAATTTTTAAGATTAGCAGTAAGTACTCATAAAGTTGGGTAATTTAATAAAAGAAATCCACAAGCATTTTGACTGAATAGGGTCAATGGCTCCTATTTTATTCTTTTAGTATATGTTTGATTTATAGCTATATAGATCATTATACATAAAATTGTTATGCCGAATTTATTTTGTCATCTTAGTATAATTTTAGTTATTTATTTAATAATGATCTTACTTTATTATATTGTTATATTTAAAAGTCAAAACGTAGTAGATAATCTTTATTTAAGTTACGTTTATATTTTATTGACTAGGGATAATTTTAATGTCACATAAGTCTGATTTAATTGCAACAAATATCCAAAAGTACTTACAGCAACGTCAACAAAAAGAATTATTAAGATTTATCACATGTGGAAGTGTAGATGATGGTAAGAGTACATTAATGGGTAGGCTTTTACATGATAGTAAGTTAATTTTTGAAGATCAATTAGCTTCAATCGTAGCAGATAGTAAGAAAGTCGGTACTCAGGGTGATAGGTTAGATTTGGCACTGTTAGTTGATGGTTTACAATCTGAAAGAGAACAGGGTATTACTATTGATGTTGCTTATAGGTATTTCTCAACTGATAAACGAAAATTTATTATTGCAGATACTCCTGGTCATGAGCAGTATACTAGAAATATGGCTACAGGAGCTTCAAATTGTGATCTAGCTATTATACTTATAGATGCTAGAAAAGGACTACAAACACAAACGCGTAGACACAGTTTTATCTGTTCATTACTTGGTATAAAGCATGTCATAGTTGCTGTTAATAAGATGGATACTGTAGGCTACTCTCAACAAATTTATAAATCTATACAAGATGAATATTTGAAATTAGCGGGAAGTTTACAAATTCCAGATATTAGATTTGTACCTATATCAGCTCTTGATGGTGATAATGTAGTTTCAAAAAGCCCAAAAATGCCTTGGTTTAGAGGTTCTCCACTAATGCATTATTTAGAAACTATAAAAATAGATTATGCTTATACTGATGAGTTTCGTTTTCCTGTACAGTTAGTTTGTAGACCAAATTCAGAGTTTAGAGGATTTCAGGGAACTATAGTATCAGGTTCTGCTAAAATAGGAGATACTATTAGGGTAATGCCTAGTGGTAAAATTACTACAATAAAGTCAATACTAAGCTTTGATGGAGAGTTAAACGAAGCGGAGGCTGGTCAGTCTATAACTATAACTACCTACGATGAAATAGATATTAGTAGGGGGGATATGATTGTTCATAAAGATGCGATATCACATGTATCATCAATGCTTAGAGCAAATATTGTATGGATGTCTGAACAACCTTTAATAGAGTATAAAGATTATTATATTAAATTCTTGACAAAACAGGTTATAGGTAGTGTAAACAAATTTAATTATAAAACCGATATAAATACTCTTAAAGAGGTAGCTTGCGGTACGCTTGAGCTAAATGAAATAGCAACAATAGAACTAAAACTTTCTGAACCTGTTTGTTTTGATAGCTATCAAAAAAATCGAACTACAGGAGCTTTTATAATTATAGATCGACTCACCAATGTTACCGCTGGAGCAGGTATGGTTATCAAGCCGCTAGCAGCTAATGATAAAAAAGATAGTACTAATGATTATTCAGAGTTTGAACTAGAGCTAAATGCACTTATTAGAAAACATTTTCCACATTGGGATGCTAAAAATTTAAGGGAATAGTTTCTTTTAAGAGGTTAAAATGACTGATAATATTATATGGCATAAAACTAGTGTTTCAACTGAAGAAAGAAGCTTGCAAAAAACATAAGCCGATAGTTTTATGGTATACAGGGCTTAGTGGTGCTGGTAAATCTACTATTGCAAATGCTGTTGATAGAATGTTGTACGAAAGAGGTTACCATACTTATATAATAGATGGTGATAATATACGTCATGGTCTTAACCATGATTTGGGTTTTGATGAAATAAGTAGAACAGAGAATATACGCAGGGTTTCAGAAGTAGCGAAGCTTTTTGTTGATGCTGGTTTAATAGTTAGTGTAGTTCTTATATCGCCATTTATTTATGATAGAGAACAAGCGAGAAAAATTATCGGTGATAATTTCATAGAGATATTTATAGATGCGCCTTTGGCAGAGTGCGAAAAAAGAGATCCAAAAAAATTATATAAAAAAGCTAGAGAAGGTGAAATTGCCAATTTTACTGGTATATCTTCGCCTTATGAAAAACCTATAAACCCTGATATACATATTACATCTTCATCAAAAACAATTGATGAATGCGCTGATAAAATTATAAACTATCTATTAGACAAAAATATACTTAATAAAGTAGTTTGAAATAGTTTTACATATTGATAATAGTATTATCTATTTGTATACACTTTCGAATTCTCTTATCAGGTTTTATAGCTGTATAAGTTATATTCTTCTTAAGGAAACTATACCAAACGTAATAATATTGACTATGTATTTTAAAGAAAGCATTAAATTTAGAACTTTTTAGTAGAATTATTTTTAGGATTTATTGTTTTAGCAAGTACATTTAATAAGCTTAGATAATTTTTGGTCATCAAGTCTTAGAAAGTTTTTTAAAAGTCTAATGACAATTTATAAGATAACAAAATAAAAAAATATACTTGCATTACTTACAAACTTAGGTAAGATGTTTACAAATTTAGCTAATATATCTAAGCTATAAGTTTATTGAAAATTACTATTCGATTATTTATATTTGTTTAGCTTGTAGTTTAAGGGAAAATAAATGAATAAGAAAGATGAATACATAGAGATAAATCTTATGAGTTTTTTCATTTTTTATATAAAAACTTGAAAATACTAATTTTATCTTTTATCTTGCTAACAATTTTAGCTACTGCTTTTTTGTATTATAAAAATTATAATAGTAGATCAGGAGTCGTATTAAAGCAGATGATACAGGCTCCTTCATATTTTGATGGTAGTCAAAATCTCCACGCAATAATAGACTATAATAAATTAAATCTGATTTTGCAAAATATTCTTAGTGAGCTTAAACAAACCAATCCACAAGATAAATTATTACAAAAAGTGAATTTACTCTATCCATTTGATAAATATGAAATTGGTGATCAAAAGCAATTTGTGACGGCAAATGGACAAAATAGTGTCGAAACAAAAGCGGTTGTTAAAAATGCCAACTATGAATTAAAGAAAAAATATGATGACCAAAAAACATATTTTACTTTGCTAACTCAATCAAAAAAGACTGATACTAAAGATATATCGAAACTATATCAAGATATAATTAACAAATTTTCTGAATCAACTCTTATAACACAAGAAACATAACTTTGGAAAAGAAGTATTGAAACAAATATACAGCAATCATCTGAAAAGCTAGTGGAGTATGATCGCTTATTAAAGCAGGATGAGATAACTTTAAAAGATCTTATGGCTAAAAAGTCTAATGATAATGTTGTAAATAGCCAAACGCAAGCAATGATAATTAAGTATATAACTATGGTGAATGATTTAAAGATGCAAGTATTCTCTTTAAAACAATCTATAGATACTAATAAAATATGGCTTAGTTCCGCAAATTTGAAAGTGTCAGATTTTGGCGGTATGGTACTTGAACCTAAGGTACCTGGAGTATCTATTAAGTTACTTTTAGTTGTTTTATTCTTAATTGTGTTTGGCTCATTATTTATAACTATGATAATTGGCTTTTTTAAAAAAGTAGCTGCTGAAGCTAAAAAATAGTAATTTTCTTTTAAAGAAAAATTTTTTCCGTGGATTAAATTTGAGTCTAGCTAACTTTAGCACTAAATTTTATACTACTAAGTATAGTTGGTTTTCTCGAATATATTTTTCTAGTTATAAAAATTAAAATTGTATACTTGAAAATCTGGAAATTTTAGTTATCATTGCTCAGTATTTTAAAATTACTTGAATTAATAAATATGCCAATTCTTAAAAAACAAAGTTAATTATAATAGTGAAAATCTAAAAAACAAAAAAACATAGTTTGCTCCAAGCTTAAAGGTATATAGTTGTCCTACTATTAAAACAAAACGATTTGATCAACCAGTTGAATCTACACTTCCATCGCCAACACGCACATTCAATCCATCATAAAAACTGTAAAGTAATTTTAAGCTTTAAAAAATTCAATATTTTATTGCAAAATACTGTATTTTGGTTTTACTATCAATTAATATCAGCATGATAATTTTTATGGTTGAATAACTATAATTATGTTATAGTAATATCTTGAAAAGACAACAGGGGTGCTGTTTTTATTAAAAATGGCTGAGAAGTGACCCTTTGTACCTGATCTAAGTAATATTAGCGTAGGGAGTTTGTTTGGTTATCTTTTTCTGAAGAATATCACACAAACTCTTATTATTTGATTAAAATAATAGGAGATTAATAATGGAAAATTTTGGTTACATAACACTAAATATATCTTTAATAATTTATTTTATAATTTTTTTACCACAAACAATTCATAATCAGTTCAAGCATAAAACATTTGAAATTAGTTTGTGGACGCATTCTTTGATGATTATAGCGAACTCTTTAGATTTAATTTATGCTATTGGCTTTAATATGCAGTGGCAGTATATTTTAGTTGATATAATCTTATTGAGTTTTTTAACTATTCAGCAGCTTCAGATTTTAAATGATCGCAGAGAAAAATATCTATTTATACATACAATTTCTATATTTTTATATTTGTTTTTAGTAATTGTTATGATTTATTTTACTAGCTTAAGTAATCAAATTTTGCTTTGGTTTGGCTCAATAAGTGGGGTTATTTATAATCTCTATTGGTTACCACAAATTTATAAAAATTACTGTCAAAAACAAGCAGAAGGCTTTAGTATTTTTTATCTAGTACTTTCACTTATCAGTATTATTTGTGATATTAATAGTGCTATATTTTTAGGTTGGCCATTGGTATCTGTAATTGTCTCTAGCTGTTTATCTATTTTGGTATTGACACAAATAATTCAATATTTCTATTACAAAAGTAGCTTTATAAAAGTAATATAACAAAAGCATATAAACTAGCTGTAAACTTCTTAGCTCTTTGTGTTAGAATTGTTGCTATTAACTTTGAATTATTATAGACAATGAAAAGTATCAATAAACTTATCTTACTTATAGGAGCATTGGCTTTTTCAGTATCAGCTTTTGCAGTAGAGCAAACCTCATATAATGCATATACTATTGGTCAGGCATTAGGTAAAGTTTCTCATAAAAGTTTTGCTGCTATGGACCAAGAATTAGTCAAAAAAGATTTCATCTTAGGTTTTGATGATACCCTTTTGGAACATAAGCCTGATATTAGAAAAATTTCAGATAAAGACTCATATGAAGTGGGGATGATTATCGCTGCACAGTATAAAGTAAGATTAAAGAAAATGATTGCAGTAAATGAAGCTAACTGTCAAGAATTTGTTAAAGGTTTTAATGAAGGGGTTGATACAAAAGATACAAAACTTACTATTCAAGATAAAGAGATATTAAAGCATTTTAAAATATCTCGTGAGGAAGATAATTAGTTAGATTATTTAGTAATATGTATTGATAAATGTATTCTGCTACTTTATTCTTAATCCTAATTAAGTAAATACTATCAATAAAATAAATAATGCAACAGCTAAAAGATATTCAGGCGCTTATTAAAGAGGATATACAAAATAATAATCAATTCATAGTTGATTCTCTTTGCTCAGATGTCGTACTTATCAATCAGATTAGTCACTATATAATAAATAGTGGTGGTAAAAGATTAAGACCTCTGTTAGTAATGTTATTTGCTAGAGCCTTAAACTATAATGGAGATAAACATTTAGCATGTGCTGCAATTATTGAGTTTATTCATACAGCAACTCTTCTTCATGATGATGTTGTTGATGATTCGCAATTGCGTCGTGGTAAACAAACAGCAAATAATGTCTTTGGTAATGCTGCGAGTGTTTTGACTGGAGATTTTCTCTATTCTAGAGCTTTTCAGATGATGGTAAGTTTAGATAATATGCAAATTATGCAAATATTAGCTGATGCAACTAATAAAATCTCAGAAGGAGAGGTGCTACAACTACTAAATGCGCGTAATAGCGAACTTAGTGAAGAAGAATATATTAAAGTGATATATTGCAAAACAGCAAAATTATTTGAAGCTGCTTGTGAATTAGCAGGTGTAATTAGTCTAGATAAACAAGATTATACTAAGTACCAAGGTAGGATTAAAAACTATGGTGTTTATTTAGGTAATGCTTTTCAGATTGCAGATGATGTTTTAGATTATGTATCTGATGCAGAAAGTTTAGGTAAAAATATTGGTGATGATCTTGATGAAGGCAAAATGACTTTGCCAACAATCTACGCACTAGCTAATGTTACTGAACAACAGCAACAAATTCTAAAAAAAGCTATTGAAAAGGGCGAGTATAGAATTGATGAAATCATAGCTATGGTCAAAGATAGTGGTGCTGTAGATTATTCTTATAAAGTGGCTTGTCAGTATGCTGATCTCGCTAAACAACAAATAGATTTTTTACCAGATTCAGAATATAAGCAAGCTATGATTTTATTATGTGATCTAGCAGTAAATAGGAAGAATTAATTTTTATAAAAAATTTTTTATTTAAAATCTTTAAGCGTAATTTCAAAAGAAAGTGCTTGATTAGGTCCTATGACAGCGGGCGCTCTAGTTCCATATGCCTTATCTGGAGAGCAATATAATATTATTGTTGATCCATTAGGTATTTGAGGAATAGCATCTTTCCAACATTCGATTAGGTTTCTGAGTGGGAATGTTGCGCTATCACTCGAGTCAAATGTAGGACCAATTAGTTTAGCTTCTTTGACCTCGTTTAGTTTCGATTTATCATCTTCGTAAGCTATAACTGGCGTAGTTCCTTTATAAGCTATTGTAACTTGACTATCAGATTTAGGCTTTTTGCCATCGCCTTGCTTAATCATTTGATAGTAAACACCATCATCAACTTTTATAGCATTATCCATTTTAGCAATTTGTGCCATAAATTCTTGTGATTTTGTTTTATTTAAATTAGCTGTATCTAGTTGTTTTTTAATCATCTTATCTTTAAGAGTTTCCATATTTCTGCGGATTTGACTCTCAGAGATTCTTGGCTTATTACCATTGATAGCATCTGCAAAACCGGCTATTGTTTGCTTATCGTATAAGCCAAAATCTTGCTTAGCTATACCAGCACCTACTTGATAGCCTACTACGTAGCTTGCATTAGCTCCCATTTTTATTGTTGGATTATCTTGAGCTGATTTGTTTGTAGCAACACCTTTAGCTTCAGTATTTTTAGTTACTTGTTGAGCATTCGTAGAATCTACGGAATCTGTATTTGTTGAACATGAACTCATAGCTAGTCCTAATAATGAGCATGATATAACTGCTACTATTTTCTTTAACTTCATTTTTCTCCTTAACTATCTTTGTATATCATCTTTTGAGATATTTATAAAATCAAAAAGCTCTTTATCTAACATCTGTGATGGAGAAATATTTGATAGAGCTTTGAATATTACATTTTTTCTTTCAGGATTATTTTGTTCCCATCTATTAAGCATATCTTTTATAAACACTCTTTGCAAATTATCTTGTGAACCACATAGGTTACAAGGAATTATAGGAAACTCTTTTAATTGAGAGTATTCTAAAGTTTCTTTTTCGCTTACAAAAGCGAGAGGGCGGATTACGATATTGCGTTTATCATCACTAAGTAGTTTAGCTGGCATAGCTTTGATTGAGCCATTATAAAAAAGATTCAAGAAGAATGTTTCAATGATGTCATCTCGATGATGGCCTAATGCTACCTTAGTTACATTATTTTCTTCAGCAAAATCATATAAGATACCACGACGCATACGGGAGCATAAACCACAGGTAGTTTTCCCTTCAGGAATTACACGTTTTACTATGCTATAAGTATCACGTTCAATGATATGGAATTCTACCCCTTTATTTTTAAGATAGTTAGGTAATACTTCTTCAGGAAAGCCTGGTTGTTTCTGATCGAGATTTACTGCGATGATTTCAAAGCTTATTGGAGCTTTTTTTTGGAGTAATAACAACATCTCAAGTAAACAATAAGAATCTTTGCCTCCAGATAGGCATACCATAATTTTATCGCCATCTTCAATCATATTATATTGATTGATTGCTTGAGCAGTTTTTCTTAAAATCTGTCTTTCAAGTTTCTTTAAAGTTTGTTTATCAGTATTATTAGTCATTTTCTTCTAAGATCAATTGTTTTAATTGTGGTGGAATTTTTTGTAATCTACCTGTTTTAGCATTATAACAGGCCAATTTGGCTTTTGCTCTAGTGATAACTTCATCACTACCTAATATACGTATTTCATATTCAAATTCCATACTAGCAGCACCTATTTTAGCAATATACTGTGTTACTTGTATTTTATTTGGATGTAAAAGAGGTAATATGTATTTGCAACATTGCTCAGAAATTACAAACTGTACTGAGTTTTGTTCTGCCCATGAAATCAGTTGTTTAGAATTATATACCCATGCTGTTCTAGCTTCTTCAAAGTAATTAAAATAAATACTATTATTTACATGGCCATATTTATCAGTATCTACAAAGCGAATATTAGTAATATATTTAAATGGATTAGTAGTCATTTTTTACCTTCAATTCTAGAATATATACGATAGTAATGGTTTGCGCGGAACTTCACAGTTCTGTAGTTGAATGGAATATTTTTGTGCTATTTCAGTAGTTTTACGAGCATAATTTTTTAGGAATGAATTGTTCCTATGCGTACCACGTTTATAACCACCTATACCTTCGTGATATGCTAGGTATAGATTATAAGTATCTGTCTTGCTGATACCTGTTTTATTGTGAATATCATTCAAATACCAGCCAATAAAATCTGTTGCATCTGCAAAATTTGACCTTGAGACAAAAGATTGTTTTGTTTGTTTTTTATAATGATCCCAAGTGCCATCTAAGGCTTGAGCAAAGCCATAAGCACTCGAGGCTCTACCTTTTGGTATAAAGCCAAAATAATACTGCATAGATGGTTTAGCATCAGCTCGAAATGATGATTCTTGACGGATGAAAGCCATTTGTACGTTTATCGGAATTCCCCAGCGATCATAAGAGTCAAGCATATCATAATACCAATCAGGAAATTGATGAATAATGCTACAAGCATTATTTATATTTGTTGGAGGCTCAGTAGCGCAAGATCCAAGAGTTGTTATTATGATAATTAAAGTTGCAAGCTTAATTATTTTTTTCATTTATAAATTCCTATAGAAGACATCAACTAGTTTATCTTGGAATCTTCGTGCATTATAACGATCAGAGGGTTTAAGATCATTAAGCATAATCGAAAAACTGATTCTGTGGTTTTTAGCTGTTAATAAATAGCCTGATAACGTTGATACTCCGGATAGAGTACCAGTTTTAGCATGTACTCGTCCAAGTAGTTTACCACCCATTCTATATGAAATTGTACCGCTTATACCAGATGCTGATAAGTAGTTATAGAATTCTTTACCAATCTGACTATTATAAGCTTTGGTCAAAAAGTTGACCATAAATTCTGGAGTTACTTTATCTAGATGTGATAGACCTGAACCGTCATACATTGTTAAAGCTGATGTATCCAAGCCTAGTTTTGAGTAGAGTATACTTTGAACAGCTTCCGTACCTGCTTTAGTTGAGCCAATACCTTTTTCTTTTAAGCCTAAAGTATTTAAAATAGTCTCTGCATATAGATTATTAGAATGTTTAAGGGCTTGATCAATAAAATGTCCGATTGTTTGAGACCTTGTTGTAATCTGTTCAGTATAACCAGTAGGAACACTACCAGCTATAATAACGTTACCATGTTTAATACCGTCAGAATTTAAGAAGTCATTTACGGTATCTAATGTTTTAAGCGCGGGATTTTTAATTGCTAATTTAAACATTTTTTCAGCAGCTCTTGATAAGTATCCACCAATATATAAAACATTATCATTATTCATTTCTATCGTAGTTGCACTTGATGCACTAGTATATTTTGCGGTATTTTTTATAGTGATATTACTTGCGTTACTTAATTCAACAATTCTTGTTGTTAAACTATTAGTATTTTTTACTAATTTTATGACTGTACAATTTCTATTAAGTGTGAAGCTTGATGCTGGAGCACCAAAACAGAATGTACTATCTTCTTTAGACCAACCATTTGGGATATAAGGCCCAGAGAAAACTCCAACAAGGTAAACATCACCAGTTATTTTAGATATATCTTTCTCAGTTTTAATTTTTTTTATTAATGTGGCTAACTGACTACCAGTTAGTGCTGGATCACCAGTAAATTTTATGTACATATCTCCATACAGAGTATGATCTTTTACTCTATCGGAAGGGTACATTATTGATGTTGTAAATCTAAAATTACTAGGTATCGTAAAAAGTGCCGCAACTATTGTAAAAACCTTATTAGTACTTGCTGGCGTCATTAATCTATTTTGGGCATAGGCATATAATTGATCACCATTATTAGTTGTTTGAGTTGCTATAGCAATTTTAGCATCAGAGAGATTATATTTTTTTACAAGATATTGAACCTCACTACGCGTAGATGCTTGAGTAGTTGCTATGCTTATAAGTAATATAGAGAATGCCGTAAAAAACTTAGTTTTTCTTTTCAAAACCTTTAACCATATAAATTTCTAAAGAATCCTTAACCGAGATAATAGCATTTTATCTCTTATAAATACAGTAAGTTATAGTATATTATCTAATCTTAGATGGTAGTTGTTTTTAAGTTAACCCTAACTAAATTACTAGGCTTGCATTTATATACTAATATGTTAGAATAATCCACTAATTGAAATATTGGTAGAGGGACATTAGTCCTTTTAATGTAAACGTAATAAACTGGCATTTAAGCGAGGTGAGAGGGTATGCCAAGCGTTAGAATTAAAGAAAGAGAACCTTTTGATGTCGCTCTTAGAAGATTTAAAAGATCTTGCGAAAAGGCTGGAATAGTATCTGAACTACGTCGTAGAGAATACTTTGAAAAGCCAACTTGGGCACGCAAAAGAAAAAAAACTGCCGCTGTTAAAAGAGCTCATAAGAGCAATATAATAGTTAAAAGATAGTTAAATTTAATTCATCGTTGAGAGTTTAACTCTCCCTTTCACAAGGAATTCTTTTTTAAAATGTCACAAATTTTTGATCAGTTGACTCTTGATATGAAAGAGTCAATGAAAAATAAAGATAAAAATAGATTAACAACAATTCGTATGGCAATGTCTGCGATAAAACAAAAGCAGATTGATGAAAAAATACAGATCACTGATGAGGTTGTAATTGCTGTAATTACAAAAATGATTAAGCAAAGACAAGATTCATTTGATCAATACATCAAAGCAAATAGAGCTGAGCTTGCTGAAGGTGAAAAAAGAGAGATAGAAATATTGACTCAATACATGCCAAAGCAACTAAGTGATGAAGAGGTTGTCGCGATAGTTCAGAAGGCTATAGAGTCTGTTGGAGCTACATCGATGAAAGAGATGGGTAAAATCATGGCAAGTGTAAAAAAAGAACTTGCTGGTAGGACAGATATGAGCAAAGTAAGCGCTATTGTGAAATCTAACTTAGCTTAAAGGTTGAAGCTTTAATCAGTATGGCGAAAAAAGTCTCGAATAGTTTTATAAAAGAGCTTGTAGCTACAGCTGATATCGTTGATGTTGTTTCAAGATATGTTAACTTGAAAAAAACAGGCAAAAACTATAAAGGTTGTTGTCCTTTTCATAATGAAAAAACACCATCATTTTTTGTTAATCCAGAGAAAAATTTTTATCATTGTTTTGGCTGTCAGGCATCTGGAGATGCATTAACTTTTGTTAAAAATATTAATAAACTTGAGTTTATTGATGCTGTAAAAAACCTTGCTGAAATAGTTGGTAAGCCAGTTGAATATGAAAATTATTCTCAAGAAGATATCCAAAAAGAACAGCTATACAACAAATGTATAAGCTTTTTAGCAGCTGCTCAAAAGTATTATCGTTGGAATTTGGGTAACTCTGTCACCAAAGATAAGGCTATAAACTATCTTAAAAAAAGAGGTATAGATAGTAGTTTGGCTAAATTCTTTGGTATAGGATATTCATCCGAAGGTTGGAATAATATTACTGAACTAGCAAAGTCTATAAATATTCCAGAAGAAATATTAGTTGATACTGGGCTTGCTATAAAAAATGATAAGGGCAATTTATATGATCGTTTTCGCGGTCGTGTTATGTTCCCTATTAGAAATATTCAAGGCAATGTAATTGCTTATGGCGGTAGAGTAACAGAGGACTCTGATGGAGTTAAGTATATAAATTCACCAGAAACTTTAGTCTTTCAGAAAAATAATATTTTATATGGACTCTATGAGTACCGTGAAAGAAAAAAACAATATCCAGATTTAATAAATCAAAGCCTTGTAGTAGTTGAAGGTTATATGGATGTGGTTGGTTTAGCACAGCATGGTTTTTATGCTGCAGTAGCTACATTAGGCACCGCATTCTCACCAAATCACGCTAAGATTTTATTTCGTGAAACTAGCTCAGTAATTTTGTGTTTTGATGGTGATGAAGCAGGGCAAAAAGCAGCACTTAGAACTATAAAGATTTTGTTACCAATGCTAGATGGTAATAAAAAACTAAAAATTTTAACTCTTCCAGATAAGGATGATCCTGATGATTATATTAAGAAATATGGTTTAGAAAGATTTCTCACTGCTTTAGATAATTCTCTAGCTGTAGCAGATTTTGTAATTGATAATCTTATTCAAGGTAAGGATCTGCGTAAAGCAGAAGCAAAAGCGGAAGTTTTAGAGAATTTAAAAAATTTTTTAGCAGATGTAGAAGATAATATTTATTCAGAAAGTATTACTGCTACTATAGCTGATAAAATTGGTATAAAAGTTGAGCAATTTAAGAATCTACTTAAGATACGTAAGCAAACTACACTAAACGTAAATAGACAGCAAAATATTCAGCAAAAGAAACTAGCGAAGAATCTATTGCTTGAAGAGTTTGTCCTTGCGGAATTATTTGTTAATATCGCGGATTTTCGCATTTTACAACATACAAACGATTTTGAAATATTTGCTACTTCGAAAAATCTTGATATCTTAGCAAAAAGCTTGAAAATTTTAAAAGAAGACTCATCTAATCAAATTGAAGCTGTTATACTTATACAGCTATTGGCAGAGGACTATCCTGACTATAGAGAGTATTTTTTTGAGTTGTTAAGTTATGGTATTCGCAATACTCAAAAAAAATATGCTGAAGACAAATATCAAGAACAAATGTTCGTTATGCTAAAAAGAGTAGAAAACTCTAGTGTAAAAAAAAGATTAAAATATTTAGGTTCATTGCCCTTTAGGTCGGATGTCCAGGAAATGGAGCGTAAGTATTTAGTAGCAAAATTAGGCAACAGTAATATAATATAAAATTCTATTGGAGTACTAGATGACAAAAGAAGATTTGCTCTCTGATTTAAAAGATTTGATGATTGATGGTAGGGAAAGAGGATATTTAACTAGAGCCGATATTTTAGATGCTCTACCAGGAGATGTTTCAGAAGATCCTAAAATATATGAAGAAATTGAGGCTATACTTATTGACGCTGGTATTGATGTCTATGATAGAACTCCTCAGATAGAAGAAGATGATGAAAGAAAGGTTAGTGAAGCTAATCTTGATGATTTAAAAGGTAAAACTTCAGATCCTATTCGTATGTATATGCGCGAAATGGGTATTGTTGATCTTTTAGATAAAAAAGGCGAGACGGATATCGCTATTAGGATCGAAGAAGGTACTACAGAAGTTTTTAGTACGATTTTAAGCTATCCGATAGTAATTAAAACTTATATTGAGCGTTTCCGTGAGCTAGAAGAAAAAGCTATAGATTATATGAATTCCCAAAATATTGAGAATGAGCCTGTAGCTAGATATATTCGTTTTAATGAAGTTATGGCTGGTTTTAGTGATGAACAGGTAACTGAAGAAAAGGTTGCTGAAGATGATCATGAGGAAAAAATTGATACTCAAAGGGCTTATGAATTCTTTACAAATTTAGAGAAAATGTTTGAAGAATATCAAGATAAGCCTAACAAAAAACTTTATACTAAAATAGTTAAGGAATTTGATAATTTAAGATTGTCAACATCACATTTACAAAAGTTGGTTGATTATATTAGATTACCTTATGCTCGAGTTAAAGAATTCGAAAGAAAAATTTTAAGACTCTGTGTTGAAAGATCAAAAACACCACGCCAAGAGTTTATTAAAGTTTATAAAGTTGGTTCTCTAGAATGGTTGGAGCCATTAACTAAAAAGTATAAATTTACTGAGAATACTATTAGAGAAATAAAAAATTTAACTAAGCAAATTAATCAATTCCAAATTTTAATGATGATGGATATTGAAGAGCTTAAACAAGTCAATCTTGAGATTTCAAGGAGTGAAGCTAAAATTACTCAAGCTAAAAAAGAGATGATAGAAGCAAACTTAAGACTAGTTGTTTCTGAAGCTAAAAAGTATACCAATAGAGGCTTACATTTCTTAGATATTATCCAAGAAGGAAATATTGGCTTAATGAAAGCTGTAGATAAGTTTGATTATCGTAAAGGCTTTAAGTTCTCGACATATGCTACTTGGTGGATACGTCAAGCAATTACTCGTTCGATTGCAGACCAAGCTAGAACTATTCGTGTACCTGTACATATGATTGAGACAATTAATAAAGTAAATAGAATTAAACGTCAGATTCTACAAGAAAAAGGGCGTGAAGCTACAGAAGAGGAGATTATCGAGCATACTCCTAATATGACTAAAGAGAAGCTGAAAAAGATTCTTAATATTTCACATACACCAATTTCAATGGAGAGCCCAATTGGTGATGATGAAGATTCTACAGTGGGCGATTTTATTGAGGATAAAAATAACTATTCTCCGATAGAGGCAGCTAATTTAGAAAATTTACGCGAAGCAATAAAGGAGCTTATTGAAACTGGCTTAACTGAGAGAGAGGCTAAAGTTCTAATGATGCGTTTTGGTATTGGTATGAATACTGATCATACTTTAGAAGAAGTAGGTAAGCAGTTTAATGTTACTAGAGAACGTATTAGACAAATTGAGGCTAAGGCTCTTAGAAAGCTTAAACATCCTTCTAGATCGGCATTTTTGAAAACATTTTTGTAATTCAATATCTTAAATATTTTTTAAACTTTTCTATTTTAAATATTCTTCTTAGCTTATCTATAGCTGTATATGTTGTTATAATGTTATAGTGAAGTAAGGGGAAAGTATGAGAAAAATAATAGTTATAGGAGCTGGGTTTGTTGGAATTAATTTCCTCAATAAAATAGCCAAACAAAGTAAAAATAAATATCATATCATTTTATTTGACAAAAATAATCATCATGTTTTTCAGCCAATGTTATATCAGGCAGCTACAGCTTTTATTCCTTTAAATAATGTTGTTGTGCCGATTAGAAAACTATTTACTCAGGAAAATATTGAATTTAAGATGCAAGAAGTTATAGATATTTTACCTGAAGAGCAACTAGTTAAGACTGCAGCAAATATTTTATATTCATATGATTATTTAATTGTCGCAACTGGAATTGAGTACGATTATTTGGGTAATGATCAATGGCGAGAATATACTTTTTGCCTAAAAAGTGCCTATGATGCTCAAAAGATTAAATCACATATTCTTAGTCAATTTGAGTTGGCAGAAGTAGCTCAGACTGATGAAGAGAAAAGATATCATCTAAGCTTTATTATTATTGGTGCAGGAGCAACTGGCGTTGAAATCACAGGAGCTTTGTTGGATCTTTTGCATACGGATTTTTTAAAAACTTATCATAACTTTTCAATAGATGATATTTCTATTCACTTAATTGAAGGAGGTGAAAATATTCTTTCAGCATTTCCAAAAGAGTTATCAAACCATGCTTATGATTCATTAAAGGCAAGGAGGGTAAATATTCACCTTAAAGAACCAGTAACTAATATTTTAGATAGTCGTGTAACTACTGAGAAAGATAGTTACCGAGGAGCCACTATTATTTGGAGTACTATCTTAAAAGGTAAAGGAATAGGTAATTGGATGAGTAGTCAAATAGAAAAAGGTAAGATAGCAGTTTTAGATGACCTAACTCATCGAGATTTTAAGAATATATATTTTGCTGGTGATATTTCTTATATTAAAAATAATCCTCTACCAGGTTTAGCCGCTGTAGCTAAACAACAAGGTAAATATATTGCAAAAACTATTATTAAAAGAGACAAAAATAAAGCATATAACGATTTTAAATATAAAGATTTAGGCACTATGGCTATTATTAAAAAGCATGAGGCTATAGCTAATATATTTGGAATGAAGTTCAAAGGTAAGTTAGGTTGGTTTATATGGGGAGGAGTACATATAACTTTTTTAATTAGTATAAGAAATAAGTTTGTAGTTAGCTTCAATTGGTTAAGCTATTACATCTGCAAAAGAATAGGCTCTATTGAATTTATAAAATCTAAGAAAACCAAAAAAGTAAATAAATTTGAAAATTAAGAGGTCTATTCACTTAATTGTGTAAAACTTCTGGATTCTTTTAAAGTCGATAGCCCTTAAATAAATTATAGACCATTTTTTAACCAACAAATTATCTATGTAATGATAAGATTTATTTAATATCTTTAAGGGAATTAAAGAGCTTACTATGATAAGTCCCTTTTTTATAGAATACGGGAGGATAGCCAATTTCTGCTTTCACAGTTATAGTTTGTCCACCTTTGTATTCTTTATTTGAGTATATATGTATCCAATCATCACCTTTTGGCAGATATACATCCCATTCTGTAACACCTTGTTGATGTACAGGAGCTACTAAAAGATCTTCACCTAGCAAATATTGATACTTAATATCATAACATAGAGGATCATTTTCATAGTGAATAAATAAAGGTCTTTGTACTGGTATGCCTTTTTGATGGTTTTCATTTACTAATGATTTTATATAAGACTTAAGGGTAGTATATGTATTAACCATTTTTGCTAGATGCGCCACTGCTTCATCATCTTGCTCAAATTGGAAGTTTTCATCAGGTCTATTACCTTCGTGTGTTCTCATAACTACCGTAAATGCTGCCATATCAACCCAGCGCATAAATAATTCTTTAGTTCTTTTCAATCCATGTAAAGAGGTATAACCACCAATATCACTATGATGTAGCCCCATTCCACTCATTCCGGCCGATAATGCTGCTGGCACAACTGATGCAAGTCCATCATGTAGGCTAAAGTCAACACATTGGTCACCAGCCCATAAAAGAGTGTTATAAGGTTGGAAACCATTAAATCCAGCACGCATAAAGAATAATATTTCCCCTAGTTTGCCAGCCTCTTTAATTGCTTCATAGTTTGTTTTAGCCCATAGCCTTGGCCAGTCGTTATGTGCTTTCTTTGCATCTATGCCGCTATGTAAAGTACAGTCTACAGGTAAGTACTCCCCAAAGTCTGCCATCCAACCATCTAGACCAAAGTCAATCATTTCTTTTTTGATAACTCTATTTTTGTACCATTCAAAAGCTGCTGGGTTTGTTAGATCAACAACACCACAGTAGAATTCACCGAAATCAACTAAATACTCATCACCATCTTTCGATTTAGCGAAATATCCAAGTTCAAATGCTTCATTGTATAGAGGGTAGTCTTTTACTAAATATGGGTTTATATATCCTAAAAATTTTATACCTCTATCTTTGAGTTTAGGTATCTCAGTATCAAGATTTGGATACATTTCTTTATCCCATTGCCAGTTCCAATTTAGTCGTTTACCAAAACTTGTGACTCTTTTGCCTTACCAATCTTGTGCCCAGATTCCAGCTACTTTTACTCCTTTATTGATTATTTTATTAGTTTTTTCTAATACTGTTTTTGTACCATTTTGTAGGCCTACTATTAGACCATTATAAACCCATTCTGGTAGATTTGGCTGTCTACCAAAAAAATCTGTTAATTTCTCAAGTAAAGATATATAACTATCAGCTGTTCTAAATACTATATTTCGAGGAATTTCCCAGCATTCTAATTCATGAAAGTCATCGTTTTTAAAGTTGAAATCCATATAAGCTGTACTATCCATATGGCAGAAGTATTTATGTGTGGAAATAAAAGTTGATTGGAGATAATTTGTATTATAATAGTCTCCTCCAGCTTTATCTTTTACATCAGCCATCCATGTAACCAGAGTGCTTTTATCACGACCAACACCTGATTCAGGTGTCCAAAGTGGGAAATTTCTACCTCTAAGATTAAAGTATGAGAGTTGTTCCCCACAACCATATACTTTTTCATTACTATCAGCATTAATCCTTAGCCAGAATCGATTGAACTTGCTGTCAATAGCTTTAAAAGATATTTTAAGTTGGTTGGTATCATCATTTAGATGAAGTTTTAATACCAATTTACCATTGTAAAATAGTTCAAATGTATTACTATCTTTACGGATAGTTTCTAGGGGTAATCTCTCTGTAATATAATCAGATATATTGAAGTTGCCACGATACATTTCCATTGAATCCTGGCCTTTCCCAATGAAAAAGCAGGCTTCTCGGTACTATGTTTTATAAGAGTTATATTATTATAAATTATTTCTAATTCATTATTACTGTTATTATTAACTTTTAACATTGCTATTTTACCTTTTTATATAAGTTTTCATATTTTGTTCCAGTCAAATCTTCACAAACTATTTTGACTTCTTGATTTACTTCAGCTTTAGAGCCACCTTTTTCTAGCCTGGATATCTCATCTTTTATTATTTCAAAATTTTTTGGTGTTATTTTAAATCTAGTTGAGAAATATATTCCTATGAGTATTAGTATTATAGGTACAAATATAAAAACGTATCTCAAGGAGGATAGGGTGCTTGCAGATTGGTAAGCTAAATGAGGATTATAACCAATCATCTGTAATATTAGACCAATTAGTGGTAAGACAATAAGTCCTTGAGATACTTTACGTGCAGAAGACATTGCCCCAGCATAAACACCTGTTCTTCTTTCTTTACTAAGTAAAACATCAACTTCTGTAACAAAACTAAGCATAGCCATTGGTATCATATAGCATGGCGAAAGTCCAATCCCTATTAAAATGAAGCTAATAGAAATAGTCAATTCAGTAGCATTATTTTGATTTAGTAGCAGTAACCCCAGCATTGATAAAAGCCAGATTACAGCTCCAATACGGTAACTTGTGGCTTGACTAAATTTATTTGCAATAAATACATATATAGGTAAAACACATATTTGAGCAAGCCACATTGTGCTTATATAGGAAACTAATTCTGGTTTTTCAAGATATGTTTTAATGAAGTACACGCTTAATGTCATCAGAAAGTCTACAGCAGTAAATGCAAATAAATATAGTCATAGTTGTGCACGGAATGATTTATTTTTGAAAGCTGATGCAAAAGAATAAACAAGAGTAGTTATTTTCGATACAAAAGTCTCTTTGTGCTGTTTTACTATTTTATTACTTATAGTTATTTCCTTAGTTCCAAAAAATACAGCAATCCAGACTATTGCATATAAAATCGAGAACATTGTTGCCATAATAATATACGCTTTATCACTGTATGTATAAGTAGCTAATATTATTGGTGCTACAGACGTTGCTAATATTGATGAGAATTGTGAAAAACCCATTCTAAAAGCGGATAATCTAACACGTTCGTTATACTCGTTGGTCATATCCGCTATTAGCGCGGCATATGGAGTAATAACCATAGAATATACAATATCAAATATACAATACATTGTTAAATAATATATAAAAGCTTGTATATCTGTGACATTATTAACCCCAACTTTTAATGGAGTCATCCACATTGGTATAAAAGTTATTATAATAGGTATTATACCTACTAAAAAGAAAACTCGCCTTCTGCCAAAACGTGTATTTGTTCTATCTGATAGATTACCAAAAAAAGGATCTGTAATAGCCATCCAAAATCTACCAAATCCAAATAGTAATCCTGCCAATATGGGAGATAAACCAACATTGTTTGTCAAAAAAATCATAAAGAAGGTGCCTATAAGTACAAAAGCTCCTCCACCAAAAATGTCACCCATCCCATAACATATGTAATTTCTAAGTTTTAATTTTTGCAAAAAAAGTACTCTTTGTGAGATATTTAAATTAACTATATAATAAATGTATTTAGTGATAGAATCACCTAATGGTCTAGCAAAAAATACGAATTAGCTAAAGTGGATTATAGTATTATTAAGAAAGGATATTATAGTATTCTTGTTTATTCTTTGATGTGCAGTTCAAATACCAATTATTAGTTGAAAAAGCTAAACTTGGCGATCCCTTAAAATCAATTAACCAAAAGCTTGCCTTTGTAAACATTAAATAATCTCAGAGTAGTAAATAAATCTTCTGTGCTAAAACTAAATTGTAAATCAAAAGAAATAGGTGGGTAGAAAAATTTTTTCTAATATCTTAATTATTTTGCTGTAAATGTCAGCAATAGCCTTGGATGTAAGATGCAAGGAGTTACTATTGCCAAGAATATCATTGCAAGTCAACAAACTGAAATTGAAGATGAGATTAATTAATAAGAACTATAATCCTCAGATAGAGTTATTTAGCAAAGTTACAAACTCAGCAGTATATTGCTGCTGAACTTTCTTAATATCAGCTTCTTGATAGAAATTAGCTAATTGACACATTTTTAAACCACTATAACCACAGGGATTAATGTAGCTAAATGGTGTAAGATCCATATTAGTATTTATAGCAATACCGTGATAGCTTTTACCTTGTTTGATTCTTAAGCCTAAAGAGGCAATTTTTTGATTGTTTATATATATACCATGAGCTCCATCAATAATATGAGCCTTTAGATTATAATATTTATCAAGCATATTGATACAAGCTTGCTCAACAGTTGTTACTAACTTTTTGGCACCAAGCTTATTTCTCTTAATATCAAGAAGAAAATATATCACCGCTTGACCTGGACCATGATAAGTAACCTGACCACCACGATCAGTTGCAACTATTGGGATATTATGCGAATTTAGAATATGTTCTGGCTTACCATGTTTACCTTGAGTAAAAACAGCAGGGTGTTCAACTAGCCATATTTCATCGTTAGTTTCAGGAGTTCGTGTTGAAGTAAACTCAAGCATATCCTCAAACACTTTGGTATATTGTTGTAAACCCAAGTCTTTTTGGTAAATATTATTCATAACAAAATTTTATAAAACCATGTGAACTTCTGGATGTGCTGAAATTTCTTTGTAGATATTATCTAGCTGTTCTTTACTATCTGCGGTAAAAATCGCAGTTATAGAAATATATTTACCAGTTTTACTTTCTTTGGTATTAAAGTCTATTTCACTATGATTTGGTATATATTTCTCAAAAACACTTAGAATAAACTCAACAGTTTCTTTCTGAGGATTTGCCATTATTTTTATTGGAAATTGGCAAGGAAACTCAAAAAAAGTTTCTTGTTGATTGTGATTATTACTTTCAGACATTTATAAATCCTTAATTACAAATTCTGTGGTTATTACCACCAACCTTTTTGTGAAACATTATTCATAGCAACTACAGGTATACTAGCAATTTCCTCCTTAGTATCACCTAGTGTAATCACTAAATTACCTACAGTTTGACCTGTTTTAATAGGAGCGTTCAAATTTGGATTAAATTCTATACCTTGCTTTAGATAAGGGACATAAGTTTTAGGTACTGTTTTATAAATATTTTGATTTGAAGCTACAGTTAACTTTTGTCCAGCTTTTGCATTAGGGATATTATCAGCACTAATTGTAACTGGAGAATTTGCTTTGTATAAAAGTACATTTTCATACTTACTCAGAGCATATCTTAGTAATTTAGCTGATTCTGAATCTCTCTTAGCAGAACTAGTAGTACCAAGAACTACAGAAATAAATCTCTCGCCATCTTGTTTAGCAGATGAAACTAGACAGTATCCAGCAGCATCAGTATGACCAGTCTTCATACCATCCGCCCCATCAAATGTAAATAGTAATCTATTTCTATTATTTTGTAATACGAAATTATCACCTTTAGGAAAAAGCTTATTACATTTATCTTTAGCTTGATCATCAAGATCTTTGACCGTATAGCTCTCTATGACATTTCCAGTAGCGCGATCAAACTTAGGTAAGCACTGTTTACGATCAGCAATACTTACCGAGTCTTGTTTTGTGGCATTCCAAACTAAGCCCTTATCGTCGTATACTTTATATGCTTCTGGGAAATTATATATGTATGATCTTGCAAGCAACGCCATATCATGAGCAGTAGTATATTGCTCACCACCTGGAAGTCCATCTGGATTAGCAAAATGAGTATTATTCATGCCAATAGCCTTTGCTGTTTGATTCATTAAATCAGTAAAGGCTTGTGTAGTTCCGCCGATATATTCAGCAAGAGCAATAGTAGCATCATTACCAGACACTACATCCATACCAGTTACAAGATTTCTTACAGATACCTTAGCACCGGCTTTAACATACATCTTTGAACCACCTGTAGAAGCAGCATTTTCACTAATTGGGATCATTGTATCCCAGCTTAGATTACCAGCTTTTATTTCACTAGCAACTATATAGGAAGTCATGATTTTAGTTAAGCTTGCAGGGGCTCTTCTGACGTCCATATTTTTTTCACTAACAATATCTCCAGTACGATAATCCATCGTTACCCAAGCTGGAGCATCTAGCTCAATGTTTGCAGGTCTTATAATAATATCTTTCTGCGCGAGTCCATTAGCTCCATTGAAATAAGGATCAGAGTAGGCAGATATATTAGGCGCAGCAAAAGCTACCCCCGCTGTTATACTAGCTGTTAATAAAGCTATTTTTATCAATTTCATATTTTCCCTCTTTAAATTTTAATCAAAGTGTATATATTTAAGCTCATAACTTTAAGTATTTTAATATTTATATGTTATAAATACAAAGGTTTTTGTGATAGACTCTTTGTCAGTGTCTTAGGCGTTAATAATTAGCAAAAATATAGGAGAAATCAATATGCTAAAGAATATACCTTGTGGAAAAGATATTCCTAATGATTTTAATGTTGTAATAGAAATACCTCAAGATAGCGATCCTATAAAATATGAATTTGATAAAGATAGCAACATGATAGTTGTTGATAGGTTTATGTCATCTACTATGAGATATCCTTGTAATTATGGTTTTGTGCCAAATACTCTTTATGATGATGGAGATCCTATCGATGTATTGGTTTTAGCGCCATATCCTTTAGCAGTTGGTTGTGTAATAAACTGTAGAGCAGTTGGTGTGTTTAAAATGGAAGATGATGGTGGTGTTGATGCTAAAGTTATTGCAGTACCTAGCTCTAAGTTAACTAAAGAATATGATCATATTAACGATGTTGATGATTTGCCGGTATCTTTAAAGCAAAAAATTGAGCATTTCTTTACACATTACAAAGATTTAGACTCAGGTAAGTGGGTTAAAGTAGAAGGCTGGGATAATGCTGCCTTTGCTAGAAAAGAAATCGAAAAATCTGTAAAAAACTACAAATAGTTTATTCTTTTGTTTTTAATATATTTTAGTCTTTTTATCATTTGTGATAATATCTTTGGTTGAAGTTAATAATTCTTTTTAAACTTAATAATGAAAATAAATCACTCAAGAAACTCAATAAATATTAAACTGTTGATTCTCGATGTAGATGGTGTGTTAACAGATGGCAAAATAATAGTAACTAATGATGGTGACGAGCTTAAAAATTTTGATGTCAAAGATGGTTTAGGGATTGTCCTTATGCAGAAACTTGGAATCAAAGTTGCTATTATCACAGGTAAACAATCAAAAATTGTTGATGATAGATTTAAAAACTTAGAATTAGATCCTGAAGATATTTTGCAAGGTCAAAAAAATAAACTAAAAGCTTATGAATTTCTCAAGTCAAAATATAAGCTAAATGATAGTGATATAGCATATATGGGAGATGATTTGCCAGATATAATCTTGATGAATAAAGTAGCCATTTCTGCAGCACCAGCTGATGCTATGGCTATTGCCAAAGATTATGCTGATTATGTTTGTAAAGCTGATGGCGGTGCTGGTGCAGTAAGAGAATTTTGTGAATATCTAATCAAACAATTAAATCTCTATGACAAGATTGTGGATGATTATATTCAAAGTGGCGGAGTGAGATAAATAAGTAATGAAGTTTTTTACAAAATACTCCTTATTTGCGAATGTACTCTCTATAATTGTAATTATTTTTTCAATGCTGTATATAAGCTATAATGCTCTAGATGGCGGTAAACCGCTCAAAAATATACCACAAAAAAATCGTGTTGAATTAAAAGCCTTTGATTTTAATTACAATAAATATGACTCAAGTGGTAACCTTGCAATGAGTTTTTTTGCTAAAGAGCTGCAACGTTATCTTAATCAAGATTTGTATATGACAGATATTACCGAAAAAAGCTATGATAAAGCCACAGAAAAGCTTGATTGGCAAGTACAAGCAAAACATGCTCAGCAATTAGCAAATCAGAATCTGATACACTTATATGATGGTGTTAATGCTATTATGATTACAAAAAAATCAGCAGATAATACTCAAAAGACTTCTGATAATGATTCAACACCAGATAAGATCTATATAAAAAGCTCTGAAATGTTTTATAATTCAAGTTCTAAAGATTTTTATAATAATAGATTTACTAAAATGTATGATCCTAAAACTGGTAACAACACCACAGGAACTGGTGTAAAGGGAAACTCTGAGACTAAAATTATAGAATTAAGCCAAAATGTAAGGAGCTATTATGCGACAAGCTAGGCTATTTATTATAATTTCTCTTTTAATTGCGTCAAACGCGTATTCAAATTTCGAAGAAAATAAGATTGATTATAGCTCTCCTATATATAACTCTTCTATACAGGAAGATAATGCAGCTGATGAGGAAAAAGAGAATAACTCCGATGATAATAACCTAAAAGAGTATGGTCCTGTAACTATTTGTGCAAATAATGCTGTTTATGACGATAATAAAGGAGTACTAACTTATTTAGGCAATGTATTTGTAATGCAAATTCATAATAAGCATATTTTATGTCATCAGCCAAATAACTTAAAAAAAGGTGTAAGTTATTTCATAAGAGACAATACTTTACCATTTAAACAACTACAACAAAAATGGTTAGAGCAAGCAAAATTATTATGTTCTCAAGAACAAGAGTGTAATTTCATCTCTGGACAAAAGCTAATTATAAATTTAGACAAAGATAGAAAAATAAAGACTTTCACAATGCTTTCAGAAGGTGATGAAAAATCACGATTCTATACATTTCCGACTAGTACTAATCCTAACTATAGTAGTTCAAAAACTGTAACTAGAGGGCCTGTTGAAGGAAGTTCTAAAAAGATTGTTTATGATGTTACTGATAAGCATTTAGAGCTTTATAAGAAAGCTATAGCTTATCAAAATGACAATGTATATCGTGGCGAAAAGGTGATTTTTGATATAACTCATGACTTAATATCCATACCTGGTAGTGTCGATAGAAGGTCAACAATAATATTGGATGGTCTTCAAAACCAAACAAAAATTGATACTGGCCTTACACCTATTAGTCAGTACAAAAATAAACCAAATTAAAAGTTTTGAGGCTAGAAATTTATAATTAATAAATTTAACTAGCAGATAAAAAGATTTAGAGATGTAGGTAAAAATGGAAAGATACACATTAGAAGCTAAAAGATTAGGCAAAAAATATGGTTCACGCTGGGTTGTGAATAATGTCTCTATGAAAGTTTCAACTGGTGAAATTGTTGGTCTTTTGGGCCCAAATGGTGCCGGAAAGACAACATCATTCTATATGATTGTAGGCTTAGTTGCAGCTACACGTGGTAAAGTACGCATGGGTCAAGAGGATGTAACAAAAATGCCGATTCACCTGAGAGCTAGAAGAGGATTAGGCTATTTGCCTCAGGAAGCTTCGGTTTTTAGAAAGCTAAGTGTCGAGGACAATATTGTCGCAATTTTAGAAACTCGTAAAGATCTAAATAAAATTCAAATCGAAGAAAAACTCAATGAGCTTTTAGACGAATTTAGTATACAGCATATTCGTAAAAGTTTAGGTATGAGTTTATCTGGTGGTGAGCGTAGAAGAGTTGAGATTGCTCGAGCATTAGCTATGGATCCTAAGTTTATCCTACTTGATGAGCCTTTTGCAGGGGTTGACCCAGTGTCGGTGATAGAGATTAAAGAGGTTGTCCGTCATCTTAAAGATAGAGGTATAGGTGTTTTGATTACAGATCATAACGTACGCGAGACGCTAGATATTTGTGAAAGAGCTTATATTGTAAATGCTGGTAATATGCTTGCAGCGGGAACTCCAGAAGAAGTTCTAGCCGATGAAACAGTTAGAAAAGTATATCTAGGTGAAGATTTCAAATTATAAAAAATTCAATTATAAGTTTTATTGTCTATTTGTTGAGGAAAGCAAAAAATGCAAATTGATCTAACAAAGTCAAAAGTAATTTGTGTCGGAAGAAATTACGTTGAGCATATTCATGAGCTTAATAATGAAGTTCCTGACAATCCAGTTATTTTTATAAAACCTAATTCAAGTATAACTAAAACTCTAAAATTATCTTCAAAAAGAGAAACTCACTATGAATGTGAAATAGTTTTTATTTTTGATAATAATTCAAATATAAAAGCCGTCGGTTTGGGATTAGATTTGACTGATAGAAATTTACAGTCAAAACTTAAGGCAAAAGGACTACCATGGGAATTGGCAAAAGCTTTTGATAATAGTGCGGTGATTAGTGAGTTTGTTGCAATAGATAGTAAAGATATTGCATTTTTGAATTTCAAAGCATACAAGAATGATATTCTAATTCAGCAAGGTAGTTATGATTTAATGATCTATAAACCTCAACAAATTATAGATTTTTTGCAGCAAAATGAAATCTCAATATGTGAAAATGATTTACTAATGACTGGAACTCCTAAAGGTGTTGGTGTAGTAAATACTGGTGATAAGTTTAAAATCGAGTTATTTTGTAGAGATAAAAAAATATTAGCAACAACTTTTTAGGTATATAAAAATATGTGGGCAATTGTAGGAAGTAGTGGTTTTGAATCTTTTGATGACTTTGAGATTATAGAAGAATTGCCACGAGAAACGCCATTTGGTTTGTGTTCGAATGGTTTATTTAAAATAAAAGTTGAAGATAAAGAGGTATTATTTCTCAATAGAACTGGTTTGGGTCAGAATATATTACCCCATCAAATAAACTACAAAGCTAATATTTACGCACTAAAGAAATATGGAGCTACTTCAATTATTGCTTTATCTTCGGTTAGAAGCTTAAGAGAAGAGCTAAAACCTGGTGATATGGTTATTCCATATCAGTTTATCGATAGAACCAAATCTCTAAGAGAGTTTACATTTTGTGAACAAGGATTGCTAAACTATGTTTCACTTTCAAAACCTATAACAGAGAGTATTGCCGAAGAGATTAGAGCAAAGAAAAAAGAATTTGATTTTGAGATTCATTTTAAACAAAGTTATGTCTGTATCGAAGGTCCACAGTTTCCAACTATAATCGATGCTAAATGTTTTCAAAGTATGGGTGGTGGTGTTATAGGTATGACAGCATTTCCAGAATTTGCTTTAGCAAGGGAAGCTGGATTGAACTATATTAGCTGTAATTTTATTGTTGACTATGTGCCTTGGTCGTATGATGTTAGAAATTTATATAACGTTTTAGAAATACGTGAAACAAGTAATCTCAAAGCAGAAAAATTAGTTAAATGGCTAGTAAATAATTTACCATTTTATGCTGAGAATGATTGTCATGAGTTAGGTATTGCTAGATATCTATCAACACCAATAGAATCATTACCACCAAATAAAAAAGCATGGCTAAAAGTTATCGCTAAAGATAATTCTGAACATGAAGAAGCACTTGAGGCTGAAATTCTTAAAAAAGTTCCAGATTTATATGGTGGTATTAAAACTATACCAGCAAAATTACAAGATTTATTAACCTTTATCGGTAAATATGATCGTGAGGGAAATAGAAAAGATTTAGAAGCAACTCGAAAGGCTGCTGCATCATTAGATCTATATAGCTACCCTAAAGTTGATCTAGAAAATGTTGAAGATATCCAAATCACTCATGATGATGATGGTCATAATATTCCAGTTAGAGTATATAACCCTAAAGTTGATGAAAAACTCAAAGTGATAATTTTTTCTCATGGTGGTGGCTTTGTATCTGGTACTTTAGATTCGTTTGATGCTTTTTGTCGCAAACTTGCACTAACTACGAATAGGGTAGTTTTCTCGGTTGATTATCGCCTAGCTCCGGAGCATAAATTCCCAGCAGGTCTAAATGATGTTGAATTTGTTGCTGAACATATTTTCAAACATTCCAAGAAATTTGGAGTTTCCAAAAAGAAATTTACACTGATGGGCGACAGTGCTGGAGCTAACTTAACTGTCTTAGCGACATATAATTTACTACAGAAAGACACTGTTAAAATTGCTAATAATATTATCCTATATCCTTCAGTTGATTTATCGCACATGCCTACAAAATCACTAGAAGATTTTGCTAGTGGTTATATCTTAACTAAAGCGAAAACGATGTGGTACTCCGAGCTATATGTGCCTGAAAATATCGATAAACGCTCTCCTGAAGTTTCTCCTTTTTATATTAAAGAATTAGATAATATGCCGAGAACTTTAGTCATGACGGTAGGTTATGACCCACTAAGAGATGAAGGGTTACTATTTGCTGAAAGGCTTCTTAGACATGATGTTGAGGTGCAGCACTATCATTTTGATAGTTTGGTTCATGGTTTTATCAATTTCTCAAAACTTATTCCAAAAGAAATGGATGTTCTGCATTCTAGAGTTGTTAAATTTCTTGGCTAATTATGAAAAACTACCTACTACAAATCGAATACTTTGGCAAAAACTACTGTGGTTGGCAAAGACAATCTCATTCACCAAGTGTGCAAGAATCGCTTGAAAAAGCACTTTCAAAAATAGCAAATCAAAATATAGAAGTTACTTGTGCAGGGCGAACTGATACAGGCGTGCATGCAACTTCACAGATTGTTAATTTTTATTCTAATGCAGATAGGCCTTTAAGCGCATGGCAGCGTGGGGTAAATGCTTTGCTACCTCAAGATATTAAAATATTAGCAGTTCAACAAGTTGATAATAATTTTAATTCTAGGTTTACAGCTATAAATAGAACTTACAATTATATTATCTACAATTCTGCAACTAGCTCACCAATATTCGCGGAACATTGCTTATGGGAGAATAGAGAACTTGATATAGATAAGATGAATCAAGCTTGTGAATATCTTCTTGGCGAACAAGATTTTAGTTCTTTTAGATCATCACAATGTCAGTCAAATACACCATTTAGAAATATCCAAAAAGCTGAGTTTATCAAGCAGGGTAGTTTTATTGTTTTTGAGGTTGTTGGTAATGCTTTTTTACATCATATGATTAGAAATTTAGTAGGCTCATTATTAAAAGTAGGCTTAGGTTTTGAATCTCCAGAATGGATTAAAGTAGTATTAGAAGCTAAAGATAGAACACAAGCAGCTGAGACAGCTAAAGCACATGGTTTGTATTTTGTCGGTGTTGAATATCCGGAATTTAGCTTCAAACGGCAAATAATTAAATTGTTTTGTTAGGTTTAATCTGATAATAATTATTCAATAGATATAAAATTATAAATAAAGGATAGCGATGAAAAAACTATCTACAATGGCAGTTGTGTTTATTTCCACTGGGGGAATGATTGGTAGTGGCTGGTTATTTTCGCCATATTATGGTTTTCAAACAGCTGGACAAGGAGTGATAATTTCTTGGTTTATAACAGCCTTACTGACATTACTTGTAGCATTATGTTTTGCTGAGGTAGCTTCAATGTTACCGATAGTTTCTGGAACAATGAGATTTTTGCGTATTACTCATTCGCGTACATTAGGTTTTTTATTTGTTGCTTTGGGGTGGATTAGTTATCTTGTCTATTTACCATTAGAGGCGCAATCTGTAGTGCAGTATTTAGGCTTTTGGTTTCCAAATTTAGTCGTCACAGATTCAACTAGTGTTTACTTATCATATTATGGCGTTTTTGTTGCATTTATAATTATGCTGAGTTTGACATATCTAAATACATATCAGCTAAAAAATGTTGCAAAAATAAACTCAATTGTGAGTATTTGGAAGATATTTTTGCCTATAGCTATTGCCGTAGGAATGTTAGCATTTTATGGATCTTTTAAGAACTATCATGCTAATACGGTACATATAAGTGTGAATTTTGAGCATATTTTATTAGCTGTGACAGGTTCAGGTTTAGCTTTTGCATTTTCAGGATTCCAAAATGGTTTAATAGTCGCTAACTCTGCCAAGAATCCTAGATTAGCAATTCCATTATCTTTGATAGCTCCAGTTGTTGTTAGCTTAACAATGTATATATCTTTATCTTTGCTGTTTATGTTTTGTGTCCCTGAATCAGTCAATGGTTTCAATGCTGGTGTAGCACCACTTTTAGGTTTATTAAGCTTATTTAGCTTACATATTATCTATACGATACTCTTTATCGATGCGATCGTAGCACCTCTCGGAACGGGTAACGTTTATACAGCTGTAACTGGTAGGGTTTTGCAGGCATTTGGTTTAGAGTTTTTCAAAAAATCAGTTCTGACAAGGTTAAATAAAAATCATGTACCGATCTATTGTATTTGGATTAACTTTTTTGTTGGTTTAGTTTTCTTATTTCAATTTCCTACTTGGACAGCTTTGGTAAATTTCTTATCATCTTTGGTTTTATTTAGCTGTTTATCAGGTCCTGTAGTACTAATTATCTTTAGAGATAAGTTTTCACATATTGAGAGAAAGTTTAAGCTTCCTTATTATCAGCTATTTGGTTATTTAGGTTTTATATCTTGTTCATATTTTATATATTGGTCAGGAACTTTTAATTTGTTATGTCTAGTCATTCTAGTAGCATTGATATGCCTATTGTATTGGTTTATTTTTATGCGCCAATATTTTGCTAGCGTCTTTAAGCAAACATGGTTTGTTTGTGCTTATATCATATCTTTATGGGCTATTTCATACATCCATGAATTAGACCTAGTAAATTTTCCTTATGATAATTTATTAGTAGCTATTGTCAGTATTATTTTTCTCAAAATATTTATTATCAGCCAAGCTGCTACCAAAGATATTGAGGAAAATATCAAGGATGTAATGTCAGAGGTTGAAAATCTTAAAAGTATTTAAATATCATTTTTATTATTAAAAGCTAATTACAATCAACTTCATTTAGGATAAAATAACCTTTTAAGAAAATGTTTATTTTTATAAAAAATGACAGATATACATAATCATAAGATTTTGATTTTAGATTTTGGCTCGCAATATACACAACTTATTGCTCGTAGAGTAAGAGAATTAGGTGTTTTTTGTGAAATTTTCCCTCATGATGTAGCAGCTGATTTTATCAAAAATTATCAAGCAAAAGGAATAATTTTATCAGGTGGTCCTGAGTCAGTTTATGATTCTGATGTCAAAGCTCCTGAGATAGTTTTTGAGCTTGGAGTACCTGTTTTGGGTATTTGTTATGGCATGCAAACAATGGTAATGCAGCATGGTGGCGAAGTAAAAGGAGCTGATCAAAGTGAATTTGGTAAGGCAATTATAAATATCCTAAATTCAACAAATAACATATTTTCAAATATGGAGCATGAGCAGCTAGTTTGGATGAGTCATAGTGACAAAGTCACTCAAACTGGTGAGCATTTTGAGATAATTGCTTCTTCAACAAATGCTCCAGTTGCGGCAGTTGCACATAAAAATAAGCCTTTTTTTGGTGTGCAGTTTCACCCAGAAACTACTCATACAGAAAATGGTAAGCAAATTATTGAGAATTTTGTCGTTAATATCTGCGGATGTGATACTCTGTGGAATATCGAAAACATTATCGAAAATGATATAAAAGAAATTAAACAAAAAGTTGGTACTGATAAAGTAATTTTAGGGCTATCTGGAGGTGTTGATTCATCTGTTGTAGCTGCGATATTACATCAAGCTATCGGCGATCAGCTAACTTGTATATTTGTAGATACTGGTTTACTGCGCCTTAATGAGGGTGATCAAGTTATGCAAGTATTTGCAGAGCATATGGATATTAATGTTATTCGTATCAATGCAAAAAATAGATTCTTAGATGCCCTAAGGGGTATCTGTGATCCAGAACAAAAACGTAAAATTATCGGTAAGCTATTTGTTGATATTTTTGATGAAGAGGCTGCTAAGATAGAGAATGCTAAATGGCTTGCGCAGGGCACTATCTACAGTGATGTAATTGAATCAGCTGGCAATAATCAGTCTAAAGCACATGTAATTAAATCACATCATAATGTTGGTGGCTTACCAAAAGAAATGAAACTTAAGCTTTTAGAACCATTAAGAGAGCTTTTCAAAGATGAGGTTCGTAAATTAGGCTTAGGTTTAGGATTACCTTATAATATGCTTTATAGACATCCATTTCCTGGTCCTGGTCTTGGAGTACGTATATTAGGTGAAATAAAGAAAGAGTATGTAGAAACGTTACAAAAAGCTGATGCTATATTTACAGAAGAGCTCTATAAACATAATTTATACCATGATGTTTCTCAAGCTTTTGGGGTGTTTTTACCTGTCAAATCGGTAGGTGTAGTTGGTGATCAGCGTAGATATGAGTATGTAATAGCTCTAAGAGCTGTCGTTAGTATCGATTTTATGACTGCAACGTGGGCTAATTTACCTTATGATTTTCTGTCACTAGTTTCAAATAGAATTGTAAATGAAGTAAAACAAGTATCAAGAGTTGTGTATGATGTGACAGGAAAACCACCTGGAACAATTGAATGGGAATAACGCATCTCTGTGTTATAACATAAATGTTTAATTATAAAAGTATTTTTTATTTACTTTTAAGTTAGATGAAGATTTTAAGCTATGTCAAAATATACTATTTTAGATAAAATAAATACCCCATCTGATCTTAAGCTAATTCCTGAGAGTCAGCTCAAAATCTTATCAGCAGAGTTAAGAGCTTTCTTAGTAGATACTTTAGATGTAAGCGGTGGGCATTTTGCAAGTAGTCTTGGAGCTACAGAGTTAACAGTTGCTTTGCATTATGTTTATAATGCGCCATATGATAATATCGTGTGGGATGTAGGGCATCAGACATATATTCATAAGATTCTTACTGGCAGAAAAGATAAACTTGTCACCATTAAAAAAGATGGCGGTATTTCAGGCTTTCCTAAACGCAGTGAGAGTGAATATGACACCTTTGGAGTCGGCCACTCAAGTACTTCTATAAGCGCTGCTTTAGGTATGGCTATAGCAGACAGGCTACAAGGCAAATCTTCTAATACTGTAGCTGTAATTGGAGATGGCGCTATAACTGGTGGTATGGCTTTTGAAGCCTTAAATCATGCTGGCGGTATCAAAGAAGATATTCTTGTTATACTCAATGATAATGAAATGTCTATTTCTGATAATGTTGGCGGACTTTCAGCACATTTTAGTAAAATTATTTCCGGTGGTTTTTATAATTCTATACGTGAGAAAGGTAAGGAAGTATTGAAAAATATTCCACCAATATTTGAGTTTGTCAAAAAGGTTGAAACTCAAACCAAGGGGATGTTTGTACCAGCAAATTTCTTTGAAGATTTAGGCTTTTATTATGTTGGGCCTATCGATGGTCATGATGTTACAGAATTAGTTAAAACCCTAAGAATTCTAAAAGATCATAAGGGTCCAAAACTTTTACACGTAATTACTAAAAAAGGTAAAGGTTATACAAAAGCTGAATCAGATCCAATTAAATTTCATCATGTTGCACCAAGTTTTCATAGTGGCGAGAATATAACTACCAAGATTTCTAAACCAACTTATTCAAATATATTTGGCGATTGGATTTGTCAAAAAGCTGCTAAAGATAAGCGTTTAGTTGGAATCACGCCAGCGATGAAAGAGGGTTCTGACTTAATTAGGTTTTCACAACTATATCCGCATAGATATTTTGATGTAGCGATTGCTGAGCAACATGCAGTAACTTTTGCTGGTGGCTTAGCTTGCCAAGGATTAAAGCCAGTCGTGGCAATATATTCAACATTCCTACAGCGAGCTTATGATCAAGTAATACATGATATAGCTTTACAAAATTTAGATGTACTATATGCTGTAGATAGAGCAGGTCTAGTTGGTGCTGATGGCGCAACTCATGATGGTAGCTTTGATTTAGCATTTATGCGCTGTATTCCTAACCATGTGATTATGACTCCAAGTGATGAAAATGAAGCTTATCATATGCTAGAGTTTGGCTATGAGTATAATGGTCCAGCAATGGTACGTTATCCACGTGGTGCTGGTATTGGCGCTGAAATTACTGGTAGTTTAGATCTAGAATTAGGTAAAGCAAAAATTGTTAAACAAGGTTCAAAAATTGCAATTTTAAATTTTGGAACTTTATTGCCTCTAGCCAAACAGCTAGCTGAGAAGTATCATGCTACAGTTATAGATATGCGTTTTGTCAAACCACTTGATGAAATTATGCTTGATAAAGTATCTCAAACTCACGAGATAATATTAACTTTAGAAGAGAATTGTATAGCTGGGGGCGCAGGTTCTGCTGTTAATGAATATTTTGTAGCTAAAGATCTTAGCAATAAAATAATAGTTAGAAATTTTGGACTTCAAGATAAATTTCTCAATCATGGTACAAAAGATTTATTATTAGCTCAAAGTAAGCTTTGTGTTGAAAATATATCTCAAGAGTTAGATAAACTAATTTAATAGGATGCTTATTTTATGGAATTATTATTTTCATATGGAACCTTACAGCAAGAAGAGGTACAACTTTCAGTCTTTGGCAGAAAACTCGTAGGACAAAAAGATAGTTTAAAAGGTTATATAGTTTCAGAAGTAGAAATCTTAGACCAAAGAGTAATAAAAGTGAGTGGCAAAAAATATCATCCAATTCTTAAGAAAACAGAAAATATATTAGATGAAGTTCATGGAACTGTCTTTGAGTTAACTACGAATGAAATTAAACTTTCTGACAAGTATGAAGTAGATAGCTATGTACGGAAAAAAGTAACCTTAAATTCTGGCAACTCTGCTTGGATTTATACTGAAGCGGTTTAAGTTAGTTACTTAATTACTCAAATGAGAAAAATAATCTTAGCGATTGTACTAGCAGTATTAGTATATTTAGTTTACTACGTGTTTTTTGAAAATAATTATAATAACTGGCCAATAGTTAATGCTAAACCGCAAGGAGAAACTATTGTAGCTTTTGGTGATAGTCTCACAGCAGGGTACGGTGTTGATAAAAAAGATAATTATCCATCACAACTTGCCAAAATGCTCAATCAGCCAGTTATTAATATGGGTATATCTGGTGAAACTACTCAACAAGCTTTACTAAGAATTAATAAAGTAATTGCTAAAAAGCCTAAGATAGTTCTTATTACTCTTGGTGGAAATGATCTTAAAAAGAAAATTCCTGCGGGCGAGGCTTTTGATAATCTAAAACAGATAGTTAATATTCTTCAAGCAAATGGAGCTTTAGTAGTTATTGGCGGTATTGATATTCCATATTATAAAAATGATTATGCACAAGATTATATAGAATTTGCTAAAAATAATGGTTGCTTGCTAGTCCCAAATATCTTATCAGGGCTAATTGGACATAGTGAGTTAATGATTGATGCAGTACATCCTAACGCAAAAGGCTATAACATTATGGCTAAAGAGTTTTATGATGTTATTGATAAATATCTAGCTCAAAAATAATATATAAGCTTAAATACCTCTATTTAAATTAGAAATTCCTTGTTTTTGATAAACATGATATACATCTAGGCTAAGCTTTCTTCTAATATAAGGTAAAGAGAAGTAACCTCGAATATATTTTTCACCATTCTTGTCTTTATCATAAACTATGATGTGATGATAATCTGAATTAATCAAAGTATTGACTACATGACCTATTTTTGAGTTTTCAATAATTGAAAAAGAAACAACATTAGCTTTAGCTATTGGCAGCATAATATCATTTGCTATTAAGTCCGCAGGCTTTGTGCCCGAACTTCTAGCTCTTTCATTTAACGCTTGGCTTTGTATGTAGTGTAAAGCAATACTGCCAATAACTTTGTCCTCTCCATCAGTTACAAGAATAAAATCTTTATGATTATCTATCAGTTTAGTTTTTACATCTTTTAAGTTTACATCTGCTTTGACTACTAAAGCATCATGCTCTTTATAGTCACGAAACACATCTAAAGCTGGACTGTCTAAATATAGAAGGTGATTAACATCATCTCTTAGGTAATTAACTGATTTAGCATCTTTAAAGTGAGAAAGCTCTATCTTTTTAAATTCTTTTAGATCCACAGGAATTCTCTCCGTATATTAATCTAGATTTCATAATTAGATTTTAGACAAAATATTTGTCTTTTTCAAAGCTTATCATATATTATTTATTAGATGATGAGAATTAGTTTATAAACTATGGCAAATTACCTAGTTACAGGTGGTTCAAAAGGGATTGGTAAAGCAGTTGTCGAGCTACTTTTACAAAATAAAAATCATACTGTTATTAATATAGATATACAACAAAGTTTTAGTGCTGAAAACCTAAAATTTATCAAAGCTGATTTGACTAAACAACAAGATATTACTAATGTTTTAGATATTATCAAAAATGTTAGCTTTGATGGAATTTTCTTGAATGCAGGAATTTTGATAAAAGGTTCAATTTTTGATATTGATATTGAAAGTATTAAAAAAGTATTAGATTTGAATGTTTGGTCAAGTATTTACTTTATCAAAGGTCTAGAAAATAACCTCAAAGTCGGAGCATCAATAGTATTTAATGGCTCTGATCAATGCTTTATCGCCAAGCCAAATAGTTTTGCTTATACTCTAAGTAAAGGAGCTATTGCACAAATGACTAAATCACTAGCGCTAGATCTAGCTAAATATCAAATTAGAGTCAATACAGTTTGTCCAGGTACTGTTGATACAGATTTATATCGAAATTTGATACAAAAATATGCAAATAATGTTGGAATATCATTTGATGAAGCACAAAAACAGGAAGAAAAAGAATTTCCGCTAAATAGAATCGCACAGCCTCAAGAAATTGCTGAATTAGTAATTTTTTTACTCAGTGATAAAAGTAAATTTATGACTGGTGGCTTAATTCCTATAGATGGTGGCTATACAGCGCAATAGTATTGTCAACATATAAGATAAAAATGTTATAATTATTAGCAAATTTTATTATAAAACTACAGTATGATCGAAACAGATAGAATAATCTCAGCTAATACAGCTCAAACCAATGATGAAAATGTTATAGATAGAGCTATTAGACCAAAAACTTTGGCAGAGTATGAGGGTCAACCAGCTGTACGCGAACAGATGGAGATTTTTATTCAAGCAGCAAAAGCACGTAAAGATGCTCTTGATCATACACTTATATTTGGACCTCCTGGCTTAGGCAAAACAACCTTATCAAATATTATTGCCAATGAGATGGGGGTTGAGCTTAAGCAGACAAGTGGTCCAGTTCTAGAAAAAGCTGGTGATTTAGCTGCACTTTTGACTAATCTTGAAGAGAATGATGTGTTATTTATTGATGAAATTCATCGCTTAAGTCCAGTTGTAGAAGAGATTCTCTATCCTGCTATGGAGGACTACCAACTTGATATAATGATAGGTGAAGGTCCAGCAGCGAGATCTATAAAAATTGATTTACCGCCGTTTACATTAGTTGGAGCAACTACAAGAGCAGGGCTTTTGACATCACCTTTGCGTGATAGATTTGGTATTATCCAGCGACTAGAGTTTTATTCGATAGATGATTTGTCAAAAATTGTTTATCGTTCAGCAAAGTTATTAAATCTAGATATTACTACTGATGGCGCAATGGAGATTGCAAAACGCTCAAGGGGAACACCTAGAATTGCTAATAGACTTTTGCGTAGAGTAAGGGACTACGCTCAAGTTAAAGGTTCTGGAGTAATCTGCTTTGAAATTGCTGATAAAGCTTTGAGTATGCTTAAAGTCGATCCTGTTGGTTTTGATCATATGGATCATAGGTATTTGCTTACATTAATGGAAAAATTTGCTGGTGGACCGGTGGGACTAGATACAATGTCGGCAGCTTTAAGTGAAGAAAAGGGTACCATTGAGGATGTTATTGAACCTTATTTAATTCAACAGGGCTATATTATGCGTACAGCTAGAGGACGTATTGCGACTCTATTAGCATATAACCATTTCAAATTAAAAATCCCAGATAACTTAAGTGCAGATCAACAACAAACTCTATCAATATAAGAATTCTAAAAGATTTAGCTATTAGTTAGATAACCTTAGGCTTAGCAAGAACTAGAGAATTTATCAAGATTGTTATATTTAATCACATCTTTTATTCTATTTTGATATTCTTGACCTTCTAATGAAGAATAATCTCCTAGAGTATCTATTAGTTGATCTGTATCATTTTCACCAGTACCATTTAATTCACGTACACTTCTAAATTTAGTAAATTTATCTACAGTATTTAATTTATAATAATAACCTAAAACACTATCACCAACATCTTTAAAGGTTTCAACTTGGACATCAGAGTCTTTGGCTTTTACACCACAGTTTTCTTCAAAACAGTGTAGTCCAAAATAATTATTATAATCTACAGCAAATCTTGAAGTTCCCCATCCTGTCTCAAGTATTGCCTGAGCAATTACAAGGCTTTTAGGAGCTATATTAACTTTAAGTACTAACTCATCTATTTGTTGTTGTAAGGTTTTATTTCCCCAAACTTTATAGAAATCAGTATATTTCTTTATTTTAGCTTTTTGATTATCATTTAGATCTTGATTACTCTCAAGGCTCTTTTGTAACCTTAAGATAGTATCTCTTTGACTACATATTTCTTTATTAGCTTCATCTATCTCTTTTGACATAAAGTCTATAAAGATTTTCTTTTTTCGGCGACATTTTTTATGTCTCTAAAGTCAGGTTTATTACTAGAAACCTTTATAGGAGGCGTTTCTAAATGATATTTGTCAGAACTTGCAAAACTTATATTTGTAAAAAATATACCAAAGACTAAAAAATATTTGTTTATTTTTGTTAAGTCCATTATTTATAGGGTTTAAAATTAATTCTACTTAAAATACATTGTAACAACATATATGCAAGATTTATATATGTAATTTATGAGGTTAATTATCTTCATAAATTAGAATATTTATAAACTGACTTCGAGATATTCATAAAAGTTTTAAAAGTGTAACTTATAACTAAATACAACAATATATTTATATAAGCATGCCATCTGGTTTTAAATTACTTTTATCTAATATTTCTTTAGCTTTCTGCATTATATATGCAATTATAATAACTCCACCACCGAGCATGAAATGATATATATCATTATCACTTATATGAAAAAATATATAATACCGACTATTTCGGATATCATAGTTGTTTGTTATAACTGTTTGCAATGAATAATCAATTAATCCAGCTATAGTCCAACATATTATAGTCCAACCTAATCTTTTATATAATGAAACAACTCTAGATGATAATATTACTCCTATAAGTTTACATAAGCATTAGCTTTTATATACTAAAATATCTCCAGGTTGACATTCAAGATATTTGCATATTGCTTCTAATGTAGAAAATCTAATTGCTTTTGCTTTTCCATTTTTTAATATCGATAAATTTTGCTCTGTAATTCCAATAGCTCTAGCTAAGTCTTTTGATTTTATTTGTTTATCAACCATTATTTTTGCTAAATCAATTTTTATAGCCATTTTTGGGGTTATCCTTAAATTGTTAAATCATTTTCTTCTGCAATTTCATGAGCTTTTTGCATAACTTTTGAAATAGTTATAATAACACCTCCACATAGTAACGCTACTATTTCATTGGTATCGATAGATAAGCTAAAAAATCGCTCACCGACAGGATTATGATAACTTAGAGTCAATGAGATTAAGGGTTCAAAAATAATTTGAGCTATAAAATAATATACTAATCCCCATCCTAATCTCTTATATATTGAAACTACCTCATAAGAAAAAACCTCAAGTCTCTCATAACTAGCAAAGAGCTTAATTAGCAATGCTAGTATATATAATATGACTGAAACTGGTATTAGACTTACTAAAAAACCTATAATTCTAGTATCTAAAGAAAGAGGATGTGAAATTTCATCAATATAAAGTTGAGCTGTATCTATAATTGATGGTATATAGTCTTGTTGAGCAAATGCCCAAAAACAAGGTACAGATATAACTATCAATATAAAAATTATTTTAAAAACAATCTTATAAAACTTACTAGTTTTTTGGAGATTTTGCATGATGTTTGTTACCTCATAATTTATTTTACTGCTATTATCTTATAAGTTATTTTATTGTTTATCAATAATAATTTATTGTAAAACAGCAAATTTACTGTCAGAATTTTATCAAAAAGGAGATTAATATATGTTTAAAAAAATTTTGTTAGGATTTAGTTTTTGTTTACTTATAGGTTTATGTTATGCAAAGCAATTGCCAGAGATTTTAAAAAAATACAACTATCAGCAACTAAAATTAGTCGATACTAATCAAGAATTTGTTGCACCATATTTAATTGCTAAAGTAAATCAAAATAAAGCTTATATATTATTTGACTCTGGTTCTAAGGGAGTCAGTATATTTAACTCTTCTGTGCTTAATAAAAGACAAGATTCAAATTATTCATTAAACATGGCAGGACAGAAAAGTAAAAATCATAGCGTGATTTTAGATGAGATAGAAATTGGCAATATACACTTAAATAATATAAAAGCTAGAATTACCACTCAACCAAAGAAAAAGCAATATCCAATTATTGTAATAGGTTTAGATTTTTTAGAAAAATATAATGCAATATTTGATTTTTCTCGATCATACATATACCTAACAAATAGAACAATAACACCTAAAGACCACTATTTAATTGGTCAAAAATTACAGAATAATGGTAACTATTTGTTAATCAATTTAACAAAATTAATTTCGCAGTATCAAATAATGCCTATAACGGTCAATAATAATTCACCAGTAAATTGCTTAGTTGATACAGGCACATCTAATTTTACAATATCTAATAATTATAGTGAAAGTTTAGGTTTGAAAAGTACTTCTAAAAAAACAATTCAGGCAACAGATGGAACTCTTACAATTGCTGATGCTAATATTTCTAGCCTAATAATTAACCCTTTGAATATTTTTTTTCAAAAAAAAGTTAAGTTAGATAATATAAGCGCAACTTCAGCAAATATAGAACCAATGAGTAAGTTTTTAGGAGTGCTTTGTGTTTTGGGCTACAAGGAATTAAGTCGTATGAACTCTATATACGATATTGCAGCAGCAAGAATTTATATAAGAAATAATCATAAACGATTATAATTATTAGCTAGTTTCTTATACCATATAAATATAATTAGTGCCGCTGAAAGCTTCATTATACATGGTAAAACACAGTATACTATCCTTAAAATCATATTTAGATTATCAGGATCTGTAGAATAAGAAGAGTCTATAAGTGGTAAAGTTATCAATGTAGCGATAGCATAACTAAACTTAGCTATAAATGCTAATAACGCATAGTATCCATTACCAAGTTCTTTACGCTCAGGATAATTATCAATCCATTTAGCAAGAAGTACACTTGGAAGTATCAATTCTGTTGCAAGTCCTGCTCCAGCGAGAAAAGATATAAGTGTAAAGATAATATAATCACCTTCCGATAAGCCAAAAACAAAAGAGAAAATAGCCGCATAAAATATAAGTGCATATCCCCAAGTTTTAATAATGCCGAATTTCAATGAGATTTTTTTCATTATTGGAATAAAAATTATTGCTCCCAAAAAGTAGACAAATATGTATAATCCAGATAAATCTGGGGTTTTTAAAACATTTTTACTAAAGAAGATAATAGTAACAGCAGGTAAGGTTGAGCCAACAGCGCTTATTGTATACGTAATAAATAGAAATATTCCATCTCCATCAAAATGCCTTATATAATTTTTAACATTAAAATTATAAATAATATGTTTAGACTTATTTTCTATACTAATTTTATTTAACCATCTGAAAAAGAAGATGCTAGCAATTATTATCAATACAATTGCTATCAATGCATATAAAAAATAACTACTTTGATTAGGCATAAAAGCAAGTAATATAGACAGTAAAATAGAAGCTACTAAAACTCCAAGAATATTTGAAATTTCTCGAGCTGAAATTATTATCGACTTACTATTGTCATCTTTAAACCATAATGCTCCTTTTGTGGTAGAGAATATTGTTATATAACTAAAAGCTAGAGTTGATAAAAAAACACCAATGCCAAGGTTTAAAATCATATTTGAGAACACGGGGATACATATGATAAAAACCCCTATAATAAACATAGTTATAATAGCAACTAAGTTTATTTTACTTAGATAATGAAATCTATCACAATACCAGCCAATTAACGGATCAAAAATTGCATCAAGAGCTCTAAGTATAAATAAAACCACACTCAAAATAGCTAAATTTATACCATAATTTGTATGGTAATATTTTGGAAGAAAAATATATATTGGAATACTCGCAAATGCTACTGGAAAAGCTATGAATGCATAATTAAAAATGTCTAATTTTTTTGCTCATAGATGAGATGAGTAATTATATTATATTTTATGATAGCACTATTATTTCTAAGTTTAGATTAAAACTTTTTAAGCTTGTTAATTTGGTTGTTAGATTATTAAAAATAATTTTAAATAAGTTTTTTGTTATATTAATGTTTAATAGCAGTTATAATCAAATTTAAACTAAATTTACTACGAATATAAATGATAAATATAAGAAAACAAAACTCATTCTTTTTACTATGTTTTTTTGAGTTTTTTGAAAGATTTGGCTATTACGGATTTAGTTATACCGCAATCTTATTCTTTATGAGCAAATATGGTTTTGACTTTACAGAGAAGCAAGCGGTACTTTTATTTGGAGGATTTGCTTCATTAAGTTATGTTTTTAATGCTATTGGTGGTTATGTTGCTGATAAAGTTTTTGGTATTAAAAGAACAATGTTCTTGGGAGCAGTTTTTCTTTTAGTTGGGTATTTTAGCCTAGCTTTAAGTCCTTATTTTGTAAATATAGACAATTATGTATATATAAGTTTAGCTTGTATTATTGTTGGATCTTCACTATTTAAGCCTGCTCCGACGAACTTAATTTCTAGAATATATACAGATAAACTTAAACTTGACTCTGTTTATACATATTTTTATATGTCGATAAATATGGGTTCTTTATCAGCATCCCTTCTAATACCTGTTTTAGCAACAAAATATGGTTACACTGCTGCGTATGGAGTGTGTTCTGTAGGTTTTGCAATAGGTATATTAAATAGTCTATTGAGTTACGCTAGTATCAAAGATATCGGTAATGAAGTTGATTTTAGAAATATGGGATATCCAAGAACTATTCTTATAGTGTCAGTTTTTATTATCGTAATAATTGGACTTAGTGTAATACTACAAACTAACGATACGATTAATTATATTTTATGGTTTGGTGCTGGTTTAATATTTGGAGTATTTGCTTTTCAAATCTATGTTGAGAAAGATCCTAGTTCAAGAAAAAAGATAGTAGCAGCGATTATTTTATTAGTTTATGCAGTATTATTTTTCATAATATATCAGCAAAAATCTACTTCTTTCTTTTTATTTAACGTTCATCATGTTAATTTAAATTTATTTGGTTATAGTGTCAATCCTCAGAGTATACCTGGCGTGTTAAATACTGCTGGTGTGATTATCTTATCGCCAATATTGGCACTTATATATACAAAACTAGGAAAAAAAGATTTTAGTTTACCATTTAAATTTGCTTTGGGAATCCTATTATGTGGTTTAGCATATGGTAGTATGTTCTTGGCGTGTTTGATTAATGATCCTACAGCTAAAGTTAGTATACTTTGGGAAGTTTTGGCGATAACTATATTTTTCTCAGCAGGGGAGTTATTGATTTCAGCGCTTGGATTATCTTTAATGGCTAAGTTACTACCTCAAAGAATCACTGGCTTTGCTATGGGTACATGGTTTATAACTTCAGCTATAGGTATTAAGATCGGCACAACAATTGCACAAGCAGTTACAAGTGGGATTCAATATGATGAGTCAAAAGGTTTTGATACTCAAATGACTATAAGTAGTTTCCATAAATATCAAGACTTATTTGGCTATGTTTCTTTAGTTGCGATAATTTTTGCAGTAATTGCATTTGTAATTGGTAAAAAACTTAATAAAATGATTCAAGATTAAATATATCAACTAAGCTTATAATCTATGCACAATCTTTTATCTACTAAAAAAGCTTTAATTTTGTTGTTGCTAACCATAACAATGTGGTCAACCGCTTTTATCGGAATTCGTTATTTAATGTTAAACGGATTTAGTGCTAGGGGATTATCATTAACTAGATATGCGATAGCAAGTATGGTGATGCTGATAATATTTATTAGACAAAAAAATAAAACTCCACCTAGTTTAAAAGATTTATTTAGGTTTGCAATTTTAGGTTTTTTTGGCTTTTTTGCATATAATGTATTTCTAAATTCTGGTGAGTCAAGAATCACTGCAGCAGGCGCAAACTTTATCATCTCTCAAGCACCAATTATTGTAGCAATATTAGCATTTGTGTTTTGGGGTGAGAAAATCAACAAATATGGTATCTTTGGTTTTGTTATAGCTATAATAGGTGCCACAATAATTTTTTTCTCAAAAAATGATACATCATTTGAATTTATAGGAATTTGTCTAGTTTATGGTGCTTTTTTTTCAGGAGCTATTTATTCAGTTTTCCAAAAAAGCTTATTTATAAAATTTCATCCAATTGAGGCTATAACTTATTGTATTTGGTTTGGGACGATTATGCTTTTATATTCTAATCAAGCATATACAGAATTAGCTACAGCAGATTTATCAAGTATACTAGTTGTAGTGTATATAGGTATATTTCCTGGTGCATTGGGTTATCTATTTTGGGGGTATGCTTTTAGACATTTATCAGCAACTATTGCCATTAGCTTTTTATATTTCATGCCAATTATTTCTTTATTTCTTGGCTGGATTTTTCTAGGAGAAACAGAAGCATATTCTGCAATAGTTGGAGGAATAATAAGTGTTATTGGAGCATTTATAATTAGTAAATATGGATTAAATAAAAAAACTAACTAAAACCTTTAAAGTTTGTTACTCGCAACATTTTAATAAAAGTCTTTTTTGTCTATAATATCAGCAAGTTTTGAAATAAAGGATAAATATGCAAATAGTCGAGCAAATGAAAGATAAAGCTCTTGCTGAGCTAAATCTTGTCAAAGATAAAAAAACTTTAGATGATATTCGAGTAAAGTACCTGGGTAAAAAGGGTGAATTAACTGAGATGATGAAGTTAATAGCGACATTACCTAATGATGAGAAACCAAAGCTAGGACAAGCAGTAAATATTGCAAAACAAGCTTTACAAGAAGCGATCAATTTAAAGCTAGCTAATTTTGAAGAACAAGAATTAAATGAAAAACTAGCTCAGGAAAAGATTGATATAACACTAAGTGGAGTAGGGCAAAATCAAGGCTCACTTCATCCTGTAACAAAAACACTTAATCGAATTGAAGCATTTTTTAAACAGAATGGTTTTGCTATTGAATTTGGTCCTGAGATTGAAAGTGATTATTATAATTTTGAAACTTTAAATATCCCTTCTCATCATCCAGCTCGCGCTATGCATGATACTTTTTATATTGATGAGACTCATGTTTTGAGAACGCACACCTCTGGAGTGCAAATTAGAACTATGGAAAAACAACAGCCACCAATTAGAATAATTGCGCCAGGTAGGGTTTATCGTTGTGATTCGGATATTACTCATACACCGATGTTTCATCAAGTAGAAGGTTTACTTGTAGATAAGGATGTTTCTTTTGCTGATCTTAAAGGCTTGTTGCATGCTTTTCTTAACTCATTTTTTGAAAAAGATCTAAAAGTAAGATTTAGACCATCTTATTTCCCATTTACTGAGCCTTCAGCAGAGGCTGATATCGAATGTGTAATGTGTGATGGTAAAGGCTGTAGAGTATGTAAGCATACTGGTTGGTTAGAAGTACTTGGCTGTGGTATGGTGCATCCTAAAGTTTTAAAAGCTGGAAATATAGATTCTGAAAAATATCAAGGATTTGCTTTTGGCATGGGTGTTGAAAGATTATCTATGCTTAGATATGGTATAGATGATCTAAGAATGTTTTTTGAAAATGATTTGAGATTTTTAAAACAGTTTTAATTATTATTTGAGGTTTATAAATGAAATTTTCACACAATTGGTTAAATGAATATCTAGGTGATACTCAGGATAGCCAAAATCTAGCAGATACTTTAACTTTAGCTGGTTTAGAAGTAGATGCAATTGAACCGGTAGTCGCAGAAAAAGTTAGTGGTGTAGTAGTTGGACAAATTAAAACCATTAATAAACATCCTGATGCAGATAAATTAAATGTTTGTAGTGTCGATGCAGGTGAAGATGAGTTGCTAACGATAGTTTGTGGTGCAAGTAATATTTACGAAGGTATGAAAGCTCCTGTTGCAAAAATTGGTGCGGTACTACCAGGTAATTTTAAAATCAAAAAATCTAAACTGCGTGGTCAAGAATCTTTTGGGATGATGTGCTCGGAAGAAGAGCTTGGCTTAGCTGAAAAAGTTGATGGTTTAATGGATTTACCTATAGATGCTCCGGTTGGTACTGATATAAATAAATATTTAAATTTAGATGATAATATTATCGAAGTTGATCTAACACCAAATAGAGCAGATTGCCTAAGTGTATATGGTATTGCTCGTGAAGTATCAGCATTAACAAAAACTGAACTTAAAAACTTAGAAATACCAGAACCTAAAGTGGTGATAGATGATACTAAAGAAGTCAATATAACTGCTACAGATGCTTGTCATGCATACTATGGCTGTATTATCAAAAATGTCAATAATAAAATTCAAACACCTTTGTGGATGGTTGAAAAACTAAGAAGAAGTGGTATTGGTAGTATTTCATTTTTTGTTGATGTAACAAACTATGTAATGCTACTTACTGGTCAACCAATGCATGCATTTGACTTAGACAAGTTAGAGGGTAGAATTAATGTCCGTTATGCAAAAAATAATGAGGAGCTAACACTACTTGATCAAACACAAGTTAAATTGGATTGTGATACTTTAATAATAGCAGACGATAAGAAAGCTCTTGCTATAGCTGGTGTTATGGGCGGCTTAGACTCATCAATTACTGATAGTACTACTAATATATTTTTAGAAAGTGCATTCTTTGTACCAGAGAAAATTGCTGGTAAAGCGCGTAAATATAATCTTCATACAGATTCATCACATAGATTTGAGCGTGGTGTTGATCCACAATTAGCTAAAAAAGCTATGAAAATAGCTATTAGATTAATAAACGAAATAGCTGGTGGTGAAGTTGCACCAATTCATAGAGCTGAGGATTTAGCAAACTTAAACAAACAAATCAAAATAAATCTTTCTATTAAGAAGCTAAATCACGTGTTAGGTACAAACTTTGATATAGAATATGTAACAGAAGTACTTAAAGCATTACATATGGATGTTGCAACAAGTTTTGATGGTAATTGTATAGAGGTAATACCTCCTTCATATCGTTTTGATTTGGAAATTCCTGAAGATTTAATTGAAGAAGTTGCTCGTATATACGGTTATTCAAAACTTCCAGAAACTATGCCTAAATATGCAGCAGCTAAAACTAATATCTCTGAAACATACCAGTCTTTAGATACACTAAATATGCGTTTGATAGATAGAGGCTATCATGAGACTATTAACTATAGTTTTATAGATCCAAAATTTGATGAGTTTTTCTTTGCTGATAGAGGTATTGCAATTCAAAATCCTATTTCACAAGATTTATCTATAATGAGACAATCTTTGATACCTGGTTTGATTAATACTTTTAAGGCAAATACATCACGTCAACAAAATCGAGTTAGAATATTTGAGAAGGGTGCTTGTTTTAAACTTCAAGATAACCAAAGAATCCAATTTGATAGAATTGCAGGGTTAGCGTATGGAGAGCTTTTAAATATTAATTGGTCTAATTCTAAGAAAGTAGACTTTTTTGATGTTAAAGCAGATGTTGAAGCATTATGTAATGATCTTACAAGCTTAAGTTTTGAAGTTTGTAATGATATTAATTGGCTGCATCTAGGTCAATCTGCTTATATCTTAGCTAATGGTAATAAGATTGGTGTAATCGGTGTAATTCACCCAACAGTTTTAAAAAATTTCCAAATCAAAGCAAAGGCTCCTATAGTTTTTGAATTAGATTTAGATGTTTTGATTAAAAGACAAATACCAAACTTTACTAAAATTTCTAAGTATCCCTCAGTATCGAGAGATATATCATTCTTAGTTGATAAATCTGTACTTGCTGGAGATATTATCAAAGCTATAAAGGCTTTAAATATAAATATCTTAAAAGATGTAAGTATTTTTGATATATATGAATCACAAGATAGTGATAGAAAGAGTATTGCTCTAAATATGCTTTTCCAAGATAACTTACAAACTTTAGATGATAAGGTTATTGTTGAGAGTATAGATAAAGTTCTAGAAGCTCTGAAAACTAAATTTAATATTGAACAAAGAGTTTAAAACTTTTTTGAGATAAATTTGCTAAAATTAACCAATATTCATTTAGTTTTCTAAACATTTATTACATAACCCCTTTAACTCAAGGCTCCAACTATTAATTTGATAAGGAGTAAGCTTTTGAAACTCTTTAAAGATATCAAGATTACAAAAATGTGATTCATCAACAAAACCACAGTTTTGACAAATAAATACTTCAAAACCTTTATGTTTATGGTTTTCCTTACATTTAACATAACAGTTTTGACTTTCTATTTTATGGATAAAACCATGTTTTAGCCAAAAGTCTATCGCTCTGTATACAGTCGGAGGATTTATTTGTTTTTTCACTGAAAGAATTTCTAGTATATCGTAAGCGCTTAGGGGAGTGTCTTGATTAAAAATAGCTTCAAGTACTTGCTCACGCGGTTGAGTAAATCTATACTTATTTTTTTCACAAAATTCTTTAGCGGCTTGTATATTTTTATTCATTAACAAAAGTCGGACTTTATTTTAATTTACTTACTAAATTATAACTTATTTTTTATTATTTAATAAACTGTTATATTGTAACACTTATTATTTTTGTGTATTATTCTCTCGCAATAAATAATTTGATGATATGGAGTTCATAAATTTATGAAAAAACTACCTGTTACTGTTTTATCGGGATTTTTAGGAGCTGGTAAAACTACTTTATTAAGTAATATTCTTAATAATGCTAATGGCCTTAGAATAGCTATGATTGTTAATGACATGAATGAAATTAATATTGATGCTGAGCTAATCAAAAATCATGATTCGCATATATCAAAAACTGAAGCAAAGATGGTTGAGCTTAGTAATGGCTGTATTTGCTGTACTCTGCGTGAAGATTTATTAGTAGAAGTAGAGCAGTTAGCAAAATCACAAAAATATGATTATTTAATTATTGAAAGTACTGGTATCTCAGAGCCTCTACCTGTGGCAACAACTTTTGAATTTAGAGATGAAGATGGTAAAAGCTTAGCGGATATTGCATGCATTGATACAATGGTTACGGTAGTAGATAGTGTCAATTTTATGAATCATTATAGTTCTTCGGAATATCTAAAAAATACTAGCGAAAGCCTTGGAGAAGATGATGATAGAGCAATAGTTGATCTTATGGTTGAGCAGATAGAGTTTGCTAATGTCATAATATTAAACAAAATTAATGAGTGCTCGACAGCAGAAAAAGAGACTGTCAAATCTATAATCAAAGGACTAAATGTTGATGCAGAAATTATAGAAACAAATTTTTCTAAAGTTGATATAAATAAAGTTATAAATACCAAGAAATTTAATTTAGAAGAAGCTGAAAATCATCCGTTATGGAGCAAAGAGCTTTATAATTTCAAAGAGCATGTGCCGGAAACTGAAGAATATGGTATTAGATCTTTTGTTTATCACTCAATAAATCCTTTTGATCCAGTTAAGATAATGAATTTTTTTGATAATGTTGACTGGCCAGGAGTAGTGCGAGCAAAAGGCTTTTTCTGGTTAGCTACAAGACCTGATTATGTTGGCGAGGTTTCTCAAGCAGGTGCTTTGATAAGACATCAAGGTATGGGTATGTGGTGGGCTAGCATGGACAAAGATCAGTGGCCAGACACTCCCGAATTTAAACAAATGTTAAAAGACAGATGGAATGATATAAGTGGTGACAGAAGGCAAGAAATAGTATTTATTGGTTTAAAAGATGAGATGAAAGATGAGCAAATTAAAGCAGCCTTGGATCAATGCTTAATAAATGACTATTGGAATAATCCAGAAAAATATGCAAATTTAGTGGATCCATTTCCTGCTTGGTTTGAATCAGATGATGAAGAGGTTTAAAAATGAGTAATTTTCAATTAACAATTTTGCTTGTAATTTTATTTGTAACGGCAATCTCTGGTATATTTCCTTTTGTAAAGAAAGCAAATAATCCAAATGGTTTTCATTTTCCTATTGGTGAAGCTTTAGCGAGTGGTGTATTTTTAGGGGCTGGACTAATTCATATGCTGGGTGATTCAGCTGGAGATTTTTCAGAACTAAATATAGACTACCCATTTCCATTTTTGATAGCAGGAATAACTATTTTACTCTTTTTGTTGTTAGAACATATCGGTGGATCACTATCAAAGAGCAATAAAGGCAACTTATCTTTTATGGCTACAATGGCAACGATAATGTTATCAATTCATAGTTTCTTTGAAGGTGCTGCTTTAGGTCTATCTGAAGAGTTAAGTGTAGTACTTGTGATATTCTTAGCAATTATTGCTCATAAATGGGCAGCTAGTTTTGCATTAGCTATAAATATAAATAAAACATGTATGAACTTTATAAGTAGATTTATGCTTTTTACAATATTTGTAATAATGACTCCACTAGGAATAGTATTTGGACAAGCTGCACAAAATTATGTTACAAATCCTTATGTTGAGCCTACATTTACTGCTATAGCCGCAGGTACTTTTATTTATATGGGTACATTACACGGATTAGATAGGTCTGTACTTGTAAAAGATTGTTGTAATACAAAGCAATATAGTTTTGTAATCATTGGCTTTACAATTATGGCTATAGTTGCTATTTGGACTTAGAAATCAATAATAATTTAGATTCTAATTACCACTATAATATTTATTATCTTTGAAATTCTTACAATAATTGATTGTAGCATGTTCTAATATCCCCGATTTAAGTCTATTATAGCAACTTTGAGTAGGGGCTGTTACAGTCATCATACTACAATTACTAGGATTATCATAATTATTAGGCACTATATTACTTTGAAATAGTTGGTTAGGAAATTTAACTTTAAGACCGCTGTGAGAACCATACCAATCCGTCATTTGGTCACCTATAGACATTAGCCAGTATACGCTTCTTTGTTCTGATAGTGCTTGTCTAAAAGAATCTTTATAAGCAACCTTATCATTTGCTCCTGTTGCACAAAGACTATTGTCAATTGAACCTGATAAAAATACATATTTATTAATCTGGTCATCTGTAAGATCTAGATTAACCTTTAACCATTTTGCTGTAGTAGTTGCCGATGCAGTATTGCAATATCTAGCAGTTATAAAATAGCAGTCAACACCATCTTTAAAGCATTGATTTTTAACAAAATCAGCCATATAAGGAGTTGGTTTGGTACCTTTGCTATCATAGTCATCATTAAAAGATGTTAACTCAAGAGTATTATCAATATCAAACATAATAGCAGGGTGTTTGCCATTTTTTTCTATAGTTTTGATAAAGCCAATTTGTTTAAACTCACTTAACAGATTATTTAGACTACCAACTAATTTTTTAGCAGTTTTTGCATATTGAGAATTTAGGCTATAATCATAACCATTTTTAGTACCCATATACTTAAAATCATTAGAGTCTTTTGTAATATCAGCAACACATTTATTTGCATTTTCTGGTAATTTGAACGTATCTCCATATTGCTCATCAAAAGCAGCTTCTAGCTGTGTAACTTTATTATAAAGCTCTAGTGGATCAACATTATTTTTATCATTATTTGAACATGCTCCTAATATAGTTATAGTTGTTCCTAATCCTAATATTAATAATGCTTTTGATGTGCTTTTAAGTTTTTGCATAATAGTAATATCTCCTTAGTTTGACTAAATAAATCAAAAACAAACACATAATAATTTATAAAAGCAATATAATTAGCTTTTATCAAATAAAAAAATATTGCTGAAAATATATTTAAAAGTAGAAAAATAATTGTTACGATTTATATTTTGTTGTAACTTACTTTACTACATTAAAGGAGTAAGTATTTTAAGTATACTTTCGGCAATCAGACTACCACGACTTGAAATCATATGTTGAGTATTTTGCGTTGAGTCAGCTAAGATTTTTTCCGCCCAGCGATAGATTTTTGCAACGTCATTTTTACTATATAAAAATGTAGCGATTTCATAATTTAGAAATAGGCTACGAATATCTAAATTTACTGAACCTAGCATTGCGATATTATCGTCAATTAATACTGCTTTTGCGTGTATCATGTTTTTAGTGAAATGAATATCGATATTAGCTTCTAAAAAATCTCTTATATAACTTGCTCTAGCTTTATCAACCAACTTATGATTTGATTTTTTTGGCGTGATAATTTTTACTTCAAGACCTTTTTTCTTAGCAAGAACTATTGAATGATATAATTCTGCTGATGGTATTAGATATGGAGTTATAATCCATAATTTCTCTTTGGCTGAATTAATCGCTGTGATTAATCCAGAATATAGTTGATCTTCTTTTAGGTCAGGTCCTGATGGAATTACTTGAACAAAACCTTCTTGTGTAATTGTATTATCAATATTAAAATCGATTTCTTGATTTGTCGCAAAGTGCCAATCAGAACAAAAAACCTTTAGAAAATAGATTAATGATTCACCCTGAATTTTAAAGAGTAAATCATCCCACATCCCTTGATGTTCTATAGGCGACATATATTCATCACCGATATTCATACCGCCGCTAAATATAGTATGATTATCAAAAATATATATTTTTCTATGATTCCTATAATTAATATAGTTACGTAAAGGATTAGATATCACCGGCATAAAAAATACTACTTTAGCACCTAAATCACGTAATTTCTTGAATATTTTTCTATTATGGCGATAGACATAAAAAGAACCAAGGGAGTCTATCATCATTTTAATTTCTACACCTTCAGCAGCTTTTTTTTCTAAAGCATTTATTACTAGTTTAGAGGTGGTATCATTTTTAAATACATAAGTTTGGATATAAATATTTTGCTGAGCAGATTCAATTGCTTGCATAAAAGCTTGGAATGATTTAACTCCATCTGTATACATTTCAAAAGAGTTTTTAGTCGTAAGAGTATTTAAATCCATGTTAGCAAAAACATTGATAATTTCATTAGGCAGATTTTTACAACTTTCACTTTTATCTAAGCAGAATAGATCTAATGATGGTTGACTAATATTCATAGCTTCTTTTTGCCAAAAACTACGTTTATCTTTGCGTTGAAAGATAAAGAAAAATGGAATGGCAATATATGGGATAAATAATATTGCTAAAAGCCAAGCTAAAATATTTGAAGCAGATTTTTTATCAACTATTAGCTTTAAAACGATAAATATTGTTAATGCTTGACAGAAAAATAAAACAATATTTGCCTCGAGGATATAAAGTAAACTAAGTAAGAAATTTTCCATTTATAATAGCGTTAAGCTTATATTATGCTAAATTGTAACACACAGATAATATTCTCGGTAGTTATCTAAAATTTTGCCTTAAATTAAGTTATTACATTAGAGGTGTAAGTATTTTCATAATGCTTTCAACAATTAAACTGCTGCGTTTGGTTGGCAAATGTGATGCATCTCTATCAGAGTCTTTAATTATGTTTTCTGCCCATTGATATAATTTATCTACTTGTTTGCGAGTATATATAAAAGTAGCAACTTCATAATTTAAAAATAAACTACGATTATCTAGATTTACTGAGCCAAGTATCGCGATATTAGAATCTACAAGTACAGCTTTTGCATGCAACATATTTTTTGTAAAATAAACATCTATATTATATTCAAGTAAATCTCTAATATAACTAGATCTAGCACGATTAATTATTTTATGATCTGAATTTTTAGGAGTAATCACTTTGACATCAATACTTCTACATTTAGCAAGGAGTATAGCTTGAAGTAAATCAAGCGATGGAATTAAATAGGGTGTGATAATCCATAGTCTTTTTTGCGCAGAATTAATCGCTGTAATCAAACCCGAATAGAGCTGGTTTTTTGCATATCTGGACCTGAGGGAACTACTTGTGTAAAACATTCTTCTTGTATGGTGTTCTCAATTTTCGGGTTTAACTCCTCAGATGTTGCAAAATGCCAATCTGAACAGAAAATTTTTAGGAAATAAACCAAAGATTGCCCCTGAATTTTAAAGAGTAAATCACCCCACATACCGTCATGAGCTGTAGGTGACATATACTCGTCACCAATATTCATACCGCCACTAAAAGCTATTTTGTTATCAAAAATAAAAATTTTACGATGATTCCTATAATTGATATAGTTACGCATAGGATTAGAAATTACTGGCATAAAAAATACTACTTTCGCACCTAGTTTACGTAAGTTTTTAAAAATTCTTTTGTTATGCCGATAGACATAAAAAGAGCCTAGAGAGTCTATCATCATTTTAATTTCTATACCTTCAGCAGCTTTTTTTTCTAAAGCACTAATTACGAGTTTTGAAGTTATATCATTTTTGATTATATATGTTTGAATGTATATACTTTGCTTTGCTGATTCTATAGCTTGGATAAAAGCTTTGAAAGAATCAGTACCATTTGTATATATTTCAAAAGTATTTTTTTGTGTAAGTGTAGGAAGTTCAAGATTTATAAAAGTTTTTATTACATTTATCGGTAATCCCTTATGTTCACTTTCGCTTAGACTAGTATTTGCTATAGGTTCTGGCTCTATACTCATTGCACCTTTTTGCCAAAGTTTACGTTTATCTTTACGTTGAAAGATAAAGAAAAATGGAATAGCAAAGTAAGGGATAAACAATATCGCCAAAATCCATGCGAGGATATTTGATGCTGATCTTTTATCTACAATTAGTTTTAATACAATAAAAATAGTAAAAATTTGACAAATAAATAAGATTGTATTGGCTTCTAATATATATTAGACTTGATAAGAATTTTTCCATTACTATTAAAATAGAATGACCTTTTAAAAAATTTTATCACAGTTACTAGTGTGTTAGATAGAGATGTTTTGTGAAGTATTACGTGTAAAGACTAAGATAAGCGTAGAGGTAAAAATGACTATTAAAACTAGATATAGCGGTGTTAATATAAAACCTTTAGCAATCCCTAAACTTGCCAAAGCTAAAAATGCACCATTAAAAATAGCGAAACTAATATTATAACTGAAACCTAAACCACTAGCCCTCACTCCAGGACTAAAAAGGGTACTTGCATAATTAGAAGCAACACCTACAACTAATCCCATAAAAATATTGTTAATTAGCATTATCAAAAGTAAATATTTAGAGTTAGTAACAATACCATAATAAAAAATACTTCCAAAAATTACTAAACCTATCGCACCGATAAAAAGTATACGTAGTGGTGTAAATTTATCAGCAAGAAAACCTGCTGGAATAGAAACTACAGAAAAAACAAATAGATTAATAAGAATCAAACTTGAACTATTAGCAATGTGATTTAGTTCAAAGTATGTTGGCAAGTAAAGTGAGAAGAATCCAACTACCATCGCAAAAATTGAAATAGCTGCAATAGCTCTAATTGTTGCTAATTTCTCTGTTTTGAATAAATCAATAATTGGAATTTTATAATGCGTTTTTTCATTTAAGAATATTGCAGTCTCATGAATCTCTTTTCTAAAAAAATAACTGATAATTGCAGCAATACCTCCAAACATAAATGCAACACGCCAAGCATAGTCATCACTTAGGAAATATGTAGTTACTATTTTAGTGATCTCTGCAAAAAATATCCCAAAATTGATAAAACAAAATATAATTCCACAAGCTAAACCACCATGTTTTAGTAGTGATTCTTTGACGAATACTACAGCACTTGGAATTTCACCACCAATCGCAGCACCTTGAATGATTCTTAGTATAACAAATAATAGTGGTGCGATTATACCAACATTTTGATAAGAGGGTAATATAGCAATCATAAAAGCAGCTAAACCCATAAGTAGTATTGTCAGTAAGAAAGATTTTTTACGTCCATATTTATCACCTATATGACCAAAAATAATTCCACCAAATGGTCTAGCAAAGTATCCAACAGCAAAAACTGTAAATGCAGAAAGTGCTTGCAATGCTGGCGAGCCTTCGGGAGGGAAAAATGTTTTACCAAGCACGATAGCAAACATACCAAATATGACAAAGTCATAAAATTCTAACATTCCACCAATACTTGTAAGCAAAATCGTTTTAAAATCATCTTTTTTAAGCATCTTTAATTAAGTATAATTACACTCAAATTGTCTTTATAATAGCTAATAAATTATAAAAAGCTAATAGTTTAATATGATAAGAATCGAAAATGTTGTCAAAAGAAAAGTTCAACAAGGGCAAAAACTTTTACCTAATATTAAGAATATAATTTTAATTGCTTCTGGAAAAGGAGGTGTTGGTAAATCTACTGTAACAGCAAATCTAGCAGTTTGCTTTGCAAAGATGGGAGCGAAAGTTGGTATTTTAGATGCTGATATTTATGGTCCAAGTCAGCCAACATTATTTGATCTAAAACAAAACCCTAATACTACAGATAAGAAAAAGATTATCCCTTTGGAAAAATACGCAGTTAAGATGATTTCTATAGGGAATCTGATAGATCCTGAATCAGCAGTAATTTGGCGTGGTCCTATTGTATCTAGAGCGTTGATGCAACTTTTGAATGATACAGACTGGGGTGATATAGATTATTTATTTTTAGATTTACCCCCTGGAACAGGTGATATTCAGTTAACAATATCAAAAAATATGCCAGTTACAGGAGCAGTGATTGTTACAACTCCTCAAGATTTATCATTAATTGATGCTAGAAGGGCTTTAGCAATGTTCCAAAAAGTTGATATCAAAACTCTAGGTGTAGTAGAGAATATGAGTTATTACATTTGTCCTAAATGTGGTAATAGTGAACATATTTTTGGTGAGGATGGTGCTCATCTGTTGTGTGGTAAAAATAATATTGAGTTTTTAGGTAGTTTACCGCTACATAAGGATATTCGTGAGAATGCTGATAATGGTAAACCTTATGTTAGTCTAGACAAGGATGATAGTATTAATACGAGTTATATGACTGTAGCTGAAAATATTTTAAATCAAATTGAGAAGTTACCTAAGGCAAGTAGTTTAGATTCTATTGGTGTTAAATTAGAAAATTAAGAGAGTAAAGCGTGACAATAAAATCAGATAAATGGATAAAAAAAATGTCTCAAGAACATAATATGATAGAACCTTTTGAGGCAGGTCAAGTAAAAGTTATTAATAACCAAAAAATTGTATCTTATGGAACTTCAAGTTATGGTTATGATGTACGTTGTGCAGATGAGTTTAAAATATTTACAAATATAAATTCTTCAATAGTTGATCCTAAAAATTTTAATGATAAAAATTTTGTCGATTTCAAAGGTGATGTTTGTATAATTCCTCCAAACTCTTTTGCTTTAGCACGTACAGTCGAGAAATTTAAAATCCCAAGAGATACTTTGGTAGTATGTTTAGGTAAATCTACTTATGCAAGATGTGGAATTATAGTAAATGTAACTCCTCTTGAACCTGAGTGGGAGGGTTATGTGACATTAGAGTTCTCAAACACAACTCCATTACCTGCAAAAATTTATGCAAATGAGGGCGTGGCTCAAATGTTATTTTTTCAGTCAGATGAAGAGTGTGAAACTTCTTATGCTGATAAAGGCGGTAAATACCAAGGTCAAGTTGGCGTTACATTACCTAAATGCTAAAGTTTTTTAAAATTGATTATTAATTCTACCAGTAATAGCTTGGAAAGCTTTTAAGTCAAACATATGTAAACTAGCAAATACATAATCAAAAATATCAGCTTGAATTTTCTCATAGTTAACCCAGTTAGTGTCATTTGTAAATATATATAACTCAACAGGTAAGCCAAACTGTGTCGGCTGAAGCTCCCTAATTAAAAATGTCAAACCTAAATGTATCTTAGGATGATTTCTCAGATAGTTTTCAATATAAGCACGAAATAGACTAATATTAGTAAGTTTTTCATTAGCTTTAGCTTTGATAAAATCCGCTAAAAGAGTTTCTTTGCCTAGTCTTTCTAGAAGCTCTTGATCACAGAATTTTATCGTATCTATATCTATATTTATCGAGCGCTTAATACGACGACCTCCGGTTTCTACCATACCACGCCAATTTTGGACACTATGAGTAGTTAGTGTATAAGTTGGTATCATCGATATAGTTTTATCAAAATTACGGATTTTTACTGTATTAATAGATACATCCATAACAGTACCATCAACATTAGCAGATGGGATAGTAATCCAATCTCCAACTCTTACTAAATCAAGAGCGGCAACTTGAACATTGGTTACAAAGCCTAATATTGTATCCTTAAAGACCAACATAAGAACTGCTGATAATGCTCCTAATCCCGTTAAAAAGGCAATAGGTGATTTATTTAACAATAACGATACTACTAAGATAAAGCCTATTATGTATAAGATAATCTTGATTACTTGAGCATAGCTACGTAATGAATGATTTTTAAAATAAGCAAGATTCTCAAGGTAGTCAAAAAGAGCATCTACAAAACATACTAAAAATGAAATTATAGTAACAGTTATATAAATTTGTAATAATAACTGTAAACCAGTGACTAAATGTTGTGTCCAAAGATAATCATTATCAGTAGCAAAACCTATTATAACATAGGCAAATATACCTGGAATAATATGAGATAACTTAACAAAAAACTTATATTCTAATAGGTATTTTCCTAGCATGGAATTACTTTTATCAAAGAATTTTTTAGCAATCAAAACTATATATTTCGATGATAATCTATTAATGATAAATGATAATAATAGTACTATTAGAATAATAGTTAAACAGCTTAAAGCTACAGAAAATCCATGGTTATTAATAATATCAAAATAGTATTTTTTTAGTAACGACATTATATTTTATATTACCTTTAAGTTAGATATTGTTATTATAAAACAAAATAATTATTGAATTTATTGTAACGAATTATCACTAGAAGTTGATGCTTGAGTTGTATTTTTACTTGGTAACAACGCCGCAATTTGAGTAGCCATGTTATTCACTAGTTGACCCTCTAGATATGAATATATTCTATTAGCTTCATTATTTTGAGCAAGCTGTGTACCAGAATTAGATTGCCAGAATTGTTGAGCATTTATTGATCTATTTGGTATTACAGGAGTCTTATCATCAGGTTTAACAACATTATAAGTTACTGTATATATCAGCTGGAAAGTATTATTTGATGCACCACCAACAATACTTGTTAATTGAGACTCTTGCTTAACATCTTGGATATTTATAATATAATCAGCAGATTTTTCATCATTAACAACAATTGCATTGTAGTTTGTCAGATTACGTTTTAATGCATTAGCAAAATTAGCAAAATTATCAGCTTTAATATAAACTTTAGTACCAACTAAACTATCAAAGTTACCTGCATTACCATCACTCAAGACTCCACGCGGATGAAAACCACAACTAGCAAGTAGCACAACTGATAAAATAAACAAAAATATAGTATGGATATATCTTACTTTCATCATATTTACCTTATTTAATTACAATATTAATAAGTTTTTGTGGTACATAAATTACTTTAACAACTTGTTTATTATCTATAAATGATTTGACATGTTCATCAGCTAACACTACTTCTTCAACTTGATTTGAAGATAATGAAGCATCTAATTCTAGTTTAGCTTTTAACTTACCATTAATCTGTACTACTAAAAGAAACTCATCTTTTTCTAGAGCATTATTATCAACTATTGGGAAGCTAGTATGAAGTATATCTTCTCCTAAATTTAATTGTTGCCATAGATAATGACATAAGTGAGGAGTAAATGGCGCTAGAATTCTTAATAAAATGCTAAATCCCTCAACCTTTACACTTTCAGAAAGGTTATCATAGTTATTAAGAGTATTTAAAATTTTCATACAAGCAGATACTACAGTATTAAACTGACTCTTATCAAAATCAAAAATAGCTTGCTTTAGGTTAGAGTGTATTTCAAAACGTGCTTTTTTATCTTCTTTTGTAAGTTTCTGAGACTCTAGCGTTATATTTTTGGCAAATATAACTTTATTTAGTTCGGCATAATTAAAAACTTTGCGTAGAAATTTATTTGCTCCTTCGACACCTGTTTCAGACCATTCAAGTGATTGTTCAGGCGGTGCAGCAAACATACTAAATAATCTTACAGTATCTGCTCCATATTTATCAATAAGCTCTTGAGGATCTACAATATTTCCTTTAGACTTAGACATTTTTGCACCATCTTTTAACACCATCCCTTGCGTAAGAAGGTTCTTAAAAGGTTCATCAGACTTTACTAAACCTTGATCTCTCATTAATTTATGGAAGAATCTTGCATATAATAAATGCATAATAGCATGCTCAATACCACCAATATATTTATCAACTGGTAACCAATAGTTAGCTTCTTGGTCAAGCATCTGATTAGCGGTAGGGCAAGTATATCTTGCATAATACCAAGATGACTCAAAAAATGTATCAAATGTATCAGTTTCACGCTTTGCTGGTTTACCACATTCTGGACAAGCTACATTTATAAACTCTGGAATATCTTTAAGTGGTGAGCCTGCTTCTGTTAAGGCTACATCAGTAGGTAACCTTACTGGTAAGTTCTCTTCTTTTTCTGGTACAGCACCACAATCGTCGCAATGAATCATAGGAATAGGGCAACCCCAATATCTTTGACGTGAAATACCCCAATCATGAATTCTAAAATTAGTAGTCTCATAACCTTTATTTTGCTCTGTAAGATATTTCTTAATAGCCTGATAAGCATTTTTAAAGTTTAGACCATCAAATTCACCTGAGTTAATCAAAATACCTTTTTCTGTGAAAGCTTGTTTTTCTAAATCAATTTTTAACTTGTTATCATTAGACTCTATAACTTGTTTTAATGGTATATTATATTTTTGTGCAAATTCCCAATCTCTTTGATCGTGAGCTGGCACAGACATAACCGCACCAGAACCATATCCCATAAGCACAAAATTAGCTACCCAAACATCTATAGTTTCAGCAGAAATAGGATGAATCACTTTAATAGATGTCTTAAATCCTTTCTTTTCTTGAGTAGCAAGATCAGCTTCCATGGTTGAAGTTTTTTTACACTCTTCGATAAATGCTGCCAATTGAGAATTAGACTTAGCTTCTTTAAGAGCAAGAGGGTGCTCAGGAGCTATTCCAAGATAATTCACTCCCATAAGAGTATCTGGACGAGTTGTGAAAACCTCTATTTCTTGATTAGAGTCTTTAACCTTAAACTTAACTGTTAAACCTTTGGATTTACCAATCCAGTTAATTTGCATAGTTTTAACAGCCTCTGGCCAATTATCTAATTTGTTGATATCTTGCAAAAGCTCGTCAGCATAATCGGTAATTTTCAAAAACCATTGAGGAATTTCTTTTTTCTCAACTAATGCACCAGATCTCCAACCTCTACCATCAACAACTTGTTCATTTGCTAAAACTGTTTGATCAACCGGATCCCAGTTAACGACTGAATTTTTACGATATGCTAAACCTTTTTTGTATAGCTGAATAAAAAACCATTGCTCCCATTTATAGTAATCTTCATCACAAGTTGCAATCTCTCTTGACCAGTCAAAACTAAAGCCTAGAGAGTCAAACTGCGATCTCATGTAAGCAATATTACTTTTTGTCCATTCGTATGGTGATTTTTTGTGCTTAATCGCTGCATTTTCTGCAGGTAGACCAAAGGCATCCCAACCCATAGGATGAAGGACGTTTTTACCTTGCATTTTTTGATATCTAGCTATGACATCACCTATCGTGTAATTTCTTACATGTCCCATGTGTAGAGTACCACTTGGGTAGGGTAACATTGAAAGACAATAAAATTTTTCTTTAGTATTATCTTCTATTGTTTTAAAAGTATCATTTTTACGCCAATACTCTTGTGTCGATTTTTCTATATCACTAAAATTATATTCATTCATTTGGAATTAAGACCTAGATTAAGATTATAGTTGAATAAAATATGTTAGTAATTTTAAGTGAAAATATCATAAATATCTAGATGTTGATCTGCTTAAAAACTGGTTTTCTAGCTTAGTATTAAAAATAACCTTTTAAATGACTTATCAAATCCTTTTTTCAAGAGTTTATATTGTTCTGATTGCCTATCTTCAAAACTTAAAAAAGACTTTTTAATTATATATTGCTGTTCTATAATACTCTCTCCATCTTTACTTATATATGCTTTTCTATTTAAATCTATCCATGGTGTTGATAGTGTCGAATTCAATTTATCTATACCATTAATCTTTGTATTAAAGATATACTTTTTTATTACAGTAATAGGAGGGCCTATATATATATCATTTACACTATCTTCTGGAGGACTGATAAAACTATAATTACTGTTTAATGATAATAATTTTCCTAAGTTACTTACAAGATATGGGTTATCTAATATATATTCGAACGAGAAATCTATATTTTTAACTATCCTAGAGTTTAAATTTGGAATAACAGACTTGACTCTTTGCGATTTAGGAATGCTTCTTTCATCTTCAAGGAAACTGTTATAGATGCTATCCTCAATAATATCTTTGCTTGTAAATAATTCTAATCCGGTAAACATAATAGCAGCCTCTTTTTCAAGAGTAATATCCTTTTTAACATAAATAAGATCTTCTTCTAAATCATATTTAAAGATTGAAACTATTTTAGATTTTTTATAATCAATGTTGGGAATTTGAGTAAAAATAAAACCTTCAGGATCTAGAATTAATGCTTTACGATTAGCTATATCAGGAAATAATCCATTTGTCATACTAATATTATTAGTTGGATCAATCCAATACTCTTTTTCATCAAAGCCTTTAACATATACTATTGCATGATTAAAATTATTAATACTAGGCAGGGTTTTATCAGAATATTCTTGAATTATCTCGCCTCTATTTACTAGAGCAAATCTAGCAGACAGTCCTAAATACCTTAAGCTAGCGATTGTCAACAAAGAATAATCTTTACAATCACCATAACCAGTATCAATAATATCTTCCATTGTTCTTGGATAAATACCAGCATCGATTTTTTTCCAATCTCCTAGGTATGTTATCTTATTCTGAATTAGGCTTGTTACATTATCTATAATTTCTATATCAGTTTTTAGTTTTTGTTGTTTTAATGCTTGTAAATCGTCTAAAAGTTCATCAGGGATTTGTTGATGTATAAGGTTTTCATATTTATTCACAAGTGTTTCATTTATTTTCTCATATGTCACATCAGTAGATATACTAACCCATGTTTGCTTTTTGGAGCTTAAAATACTATTTTCTGGCTCGTTAACAGTGACACTATTAATTGGCTTTAGAAGCTTAATACTATAATAATAAGTTTTATCTTTTTCAAAATAATTTAACTCTAAAACACCAAAAGGGTCATTAGTAGATATATATAAAGGAACTTTAGATTTAATAGTAGTTATTGAGTTTTTTAGAAGAATATCACTCCCATAATACAAAGTTGTTGAGAAATGATTATCTAAGATCGGTTTTTCTATTATGTCATGATATTTTATTTTAATCTTACTACCCACTTGAATTTTTTAAAAAGGAATAGAGATCTGTCTTGTATTTGTGAAGCCATTTATTTCACTAGCAAGATTTTTATCTTCAATTAAACTTTTATCGATTTCATATTTCTTGTTATTATTTTCAATACTTGCATTGATAACCTTAAGTCTTTCAAAACCTTCAAGGTAATATAATTGAACAAGTTTATAGTAATTTCTAGCGGTTTCATCGAAAATATTTATTTGCTCCTCCACAGTCCAATCAACTTTATAATTATTATCGATAAAAATATTATTATTAACATATTCATAGTTTGCACCCATATCTTCATTTTTAGCAAAATTAGCAAATGATATATTGATATATAAAATAGAAAATAAGATATTTACTAATAAAATAGTTTTAATTTTTCTCATTATTTATTTTCTTAATATTTTTTTATGAAAAGAACATTATCCAAAAATAAAATATAAAATAAAATACTTTCATAGCATAAATTAACTTTATATTTATATTTTATTGAGAAAAACATTTTTTGTAAGTGAGATTTTTAATCCTTATATTTTGAATATAAATTATTATCATATATTAGTTTCATCGCTTCTATATTACCATTTTGAGCAGCTTTATTAAGCCAATAAAAAGCTTTTTTTGGATTAGTTTCAACATGGTATGGCTGATTACTAGCTAGATAAGATTTTCCTAAAAAGAACATAGCTTCAGTGTTGTCGATTTCAGCAGATAAAGCCAAATATTGATTGGCTTGCTCGATTTGACCTTGAGTTTTGTAGATATATGCAAGTGCCAAGTATGCATTAGCACGATAGTGGCGTAGTTGCTTACTATTGTTTTTATCAAGAAAAACATCAAAATATTTTTTTGCTAAATTTAAATCTTGTTTGACACCAATTCTATAAGTATAAAATATGCCTAAGAAATACGGAGAAGTAGGTCAGCCTTTTTGTATAGCTCAATAAAAGCTTTAGCAGAGTCGCTATAATCACTATTTCTATAAAGAGAATAAGCCTTATTGTACTCATTTGAAATACAAGCATATAATACCTGCATGCTTAAAGTTAAGAATACAAAAGTAATCACTAAGATAATTTTATTTTTGAAGCTTTGCATAAATATTTTCAGATTATAAATTTTAATAAAAAATTACAATATAGTTAAATATTGTCAATGATACTATTCAGCAAGTTGAAAATTTTTTTAAATTAATTTTCAGACATCCATGTTTCTAAAATTACACAGGCTGCCAGAGCATCTACCTTAATATGAGAGACTTTTTTACTTTTGACTTCTTCCAAACGCCATCTAGCTTCACGAGTAGAGTAAGCTTCGTTAATCAGATGAACTTTTCTTTGATACCTTTGCTGTACTTCTTTGGCAAAATCTTTAGCAGATTTAGTAATATCTGTTTCAAAATTCTGAGTATCTAATGGTAGGCCAATAATGATATCTGAAGGATTCCAGCGTTTGATGATTTTATCAAGTTCAATCCAGTTAGGAACACCATCATAAGTTTCAACAGTGCCTATAGGTGTGGCGGTTTTAGTAATCATTTGACCACTAGCTATACCAATGCGTGCTTTACCATAATCAATAGCTATCAATGATTGAAACATTTTAGCAATTACCTGTATTTCTATTAAATAATGTGTCAAGACTTTGCAAAGTATAGCCAGCATGTTCTAGATGATTTTGCCACTTTACCTTATTTTCATGATTAAACAAGATTTTCTTATTAAGCTTATTTGTTACAATCCAGTCATTTGATTTAATTTCATCTGTAAGCTGATTTGCAGTCCAGCAGCTATAACCAACAACTGGTAGAAAATATTCAGGCAAAATATTATTGGCAATATCCTCTAAGATATCTATCGAAGCAGTTATCGCTAAACCTTCATCTAATTTTATCGTTGAAGTATAGTTACGCCCATTTGTAGTATGTAAAATCATAATTTTATGCGGGCTTATTGGACCACCCATGTAAAGAGGGTATTCTAAAATTTCTTTAAAAGTATTAGTATGAGGGATATGTAACTCCTCAAAAACATCTTTCAAAGTGTCTGCAAGAGGTTTATTTATAATTAAACCCATAGCTCCATGTCGATCATTTTGACACAAATAAACTACAGATTTAGTAAATACTATGTCATCTTTTATAAGCGGTGTTGCTAATAAAATTTCACTTTTATGATTTTGATACATATTATATTTTCTTAGTACTAATTTACTTTTTTACAAAAATGGCACAAATTAATGCCGCAGTGGCGGTAATTTTAGATGAACATAAAGATAAAGTCTATATAAGTCTAAGACAAAAATTTCAAACATATAGTGATTATTGGGAATTTCCTGGCGGTAAACTTGAAAAAACGAGACTTTTGAAGAATGTGTTAAAAGGGAAATTAATGAGGAAGTTGGTATTACAGCTAATAATGTCAAACCTTACATGACCAAAAAACACATCAATAAAGAAAATATACAAGTAAACCTAAATTTTTTTATTATTGATGATTATCAGGGCATTCCTTATTCAAAAGAAAACCAACAACTAAAGCTTGTAAAAATTTCTAACCTCAATAATTTTAAATTTTTACCTGCAAGCTTAGATATAATCAAAAAGTTACAAAAAGATTTTAACAAAAAAGAGTACATATCATAAAAATAAGAAAGTTGAACAAATTAAAAAGGGTTATTCACAAGAGTAAACTGTCTTTTTTACACATTTACATAATTTAACATAATATATATTATACGAATGTTTATAATATTGTGAACAAAGTTTAATACTATGTCAAACTATTGATTTTAATAGCTTTCAACCAGATATTTGATAAATTAAATATTTATGTACTTGTGTTCAAGTTTAAGATTACTTGTTGAATTAAAATTTATAACTGCTGTGTCATCATTAAGTTCTGTCTTGACAATAAAATTCATATCTTTAGTTTTTTTATAAAGCCGGTTAATAAAATTTTTCTTACAATTATTTTCCAAAAGTCTAATTTCTTGACCAGCTATTATTTCTAAGTCTTTCCAAGCATTTTTCACTAAAACTTTAATATCTTGATCAAAAATTCTATTCAAAACATGCTCTAGATTTACCTCTTGTAATGAATCTTTATTATCTGAATTATAATTTGATTTAATTATTGATAACAATGTCCTCATTTTTTGATTTTCTTTTATGACGCAGTATCTTCTAGACATATTAGATTCTCCTTAGTGTTATATAAAGTTACTAACATAAATAAAAACAGATTGATAATATGATCAAAAAATACTCTTGCTACTAAATATAGTTTATTCTTTTTCATCATCTCACAATCCATTTAAACTTACCTATTTATAATAAAAAACTTTATATAAAAAATATGAATCTCTTGTTAGTATATGCCGCTCATAAAACTTGTAATGAACTTATGCTTAAAATAATAACTATTTAAAAAGAGAAAAAATAGTCTTGCAAAATGGCAAAAAATGCTCTCAATATTGAAAAATATAACTTTAACTCTTTATAAGAAATTCTTATAGCAAAACATCTTGATTTTATATATTTTTTGTAAAATTGAGCTTAAATATACTAGAAATGCTATTTTCACACTTTTTAAATATAGAATTTTCTTAAGAGGTGCTCATTAATTTTAAAAGATAATTGCTGTAAAATTTCCGGGTAATTATTATTAACTTATATAATTTATTTTTATAAAAAATATATATTAATTAAGTTAGGTTTATCAAATATTGGACTTATAAATTTTTAACAAGCTCTTTTGTAGTATTGCTGATGTTAGACCACACGACTATAAACAATACTAAACTTACGATAGTAGTTACTATGTTAAGTATAGGTACTAAATTTAATATTGTCATCCCAATATACCAGTATACAAATGGTGCTTTAAATTTAAGCTTTATTGTATATTTAGCCTCATACGCCCTACACTGCTCATCTAATTTCACAGCAGTAATTGCTAAAGCAATATATGTCCATATGGGTATTAATTGCGTCCATAACCAAGCGCCATGAATTTTATTGAGCTTTAGCAATATTATTGACCAACTTTTGTTGTGATAAAATAAATAGAACTGAAATCACAAAAGAAGCAATAATTATAACTACAAAAGATATTTGTATAATAATTGGAATAACTTGAGAAGGAATTGTATCTAACATAACAATTATATTTTAAGTGCTAAAATTAAAACATTAATTCTAATATATAAACAAATCTGATACTACTCTTTTAGATAATATGTTGCTTACTTTTATATAATTTTCTTATTTACATCTAATCTAATATTAATTGCTGCAACTAAGCCATCAATAGCAAAAATTTCTAAATTTAAATTAAGGTATTTAGTTATATCAGGTGTTAGATAATTTGTTATAAATTTATCACTGATAATTTGTGTGTCTAAAATGAGTTTGCTCTTTTCCCCTGCCCTATTTATCATTAGTTTTATTACATTATTATCAATATTTATCAAAATTTTTTCTCTGAGAGATTTATTTTTATATAGTTCAATAAAACACAAACAAACTATTAAATGATTATAATATTTAGTTTTATTTTCTCCATCGCCAACCACTATTAGTTCTCTATTTTTAATAAATGTTGAGAGTGTTTCTTTAAGTTGATTTTCTAAATTTATGTAAGTAAAAAAATGTTGTTCATCTCTTGTGGTGAGCTCGAAAGATAATTTCTTAATAAATGAATTCTTGATGAAAGAATATTCATCATAAATATTAGCTTCATTATTGTAATTATTTCTAATATATTCTTCAAGTAATTCTAGGACAATAGTTGCTGGACTTTGATTTGTAGCGATTGGAGTTTTAATATTCGTAGTGTTATTTCGCGTTAACACTCTTTTATATGATATATCTTGAGCAATACCTATTATTCCAATTACATTTTCTTGTTTATCTAAAACAGGAATTTTTTCAGTTTTTATCCATAAGAAATTCTTATCATTAGATATCAAATACTTAGATATATGATTTTTTTTATTATTTATAACAAATAAATCATCATTTCTAAAAGCTTTTACATGTTTTTTACCCCACTTAAAATCAATGTCACTCTTGCCAAGTGCATCTTGATGTGTGGTATTACTTAGTTTACAAATATTATTACTCAAAAATACATATTTAGAATCTAAATTTTTTAAATATATGAAAATATCACTACTAGAAATATAAATATTCGCTATTGATGCAAATGCTGATGAAAATAAATACTCGCTAATATCATTATGCATTATCGTGAGCTCCTTTAAAATGTTCTTAAAACTATTTACTAGTAACTTTATATCACTATTTTTATGACTTGCCAAGAAAGTAATTCTCAATATTTCATCAGCTTTTTCTACAACAGGATATAGGATATACAGCACGGGTTACAACAAGTATACCTTTTGATTTTAGCTGTTTATAGTAATTTTATGGCATCATCTTTAATTACAAATATATATCGTCAATAGTATAAAACTGTTGTGTAGTTAGTTATATATACCTAAAATTGCTAATTTCTTTTAAGTTATTATTTAGCTTCTGTTAGGATAAATCAATTTGCAGTGATATAAGTTGCGCATTTTTTTAATTACTACTTCTAAACTAAGTATTGATAAAGGGTTTGGAATATTTAGGATCTATATTTTTACATACATGAAAAGTATTACCGCTAAATATCCTTAAATATTAGTGAACTAGTAATTTGTCTAAATTATCATGCATTATAGTCAGTTAAGATATTCTTTAAATTACTTACTAGCAACTTTATATCACTATTTTTATGACTTGCCGAGAAAGTAATTCTTAATATAGCATTAGATTTTTCTACAACAGGATATATAGCACAGGTCACAAGTATGCCTGCTGCCTTTAATTGTTTGTAATATTTTATGGCATCGTCTTCATTACCGATGTATATAATTCTGAATGGTACAAAACTATTGCGTAGTTGGTTATATTTAATATTACTAATTTCTTGGTCAAAGTATTTTAAGTTATTGTGTAGTTTCTGCTGGAGTAAATCAATTTGTGATGATAAATGAATTTCACAACTTTTACTAATTACTTCTAAGCTAGGTATTGATAAAGGACCTGAAAATGTGTACGTAGTACAATATTGTAAAATAAAGTCTATTTGCTCTTGATAAGGCATTAGTATAACACCTCCTTGCCCACCGAAGGCTTTAGTTAATGAAGTTGCTATGAATACTCTATCATTTAGTCTATAGTCAAGCTCTTTTAACACATATCCACTACCATTCTTACCAATTATTGACATTCCATGTGCATCATCAAAGTAAACATATCCATTATATGTATTAACCAAATCTACAATTTCTTTAACAGGATAAATTTTTCCCATAGAACCTACGCTGTCCATCATTATAAATGGTATTTTATTGCCTTGGTGAATTTGCTTTAATCTAGCAGAGAGTTTATCAATATCTGTATTATCTATAAATTCGACCTCACAAAACTGCTTTATGATTCCTACTAAAATCTTAAGTGACTGATGAGCATATTTATCAATTATACAATGTATTGGCTTACCTTGATCTATTTTAGGGAATATGCCAGAGAGTAATAAAGGTATAATTCCAAGGTGTGCTGTATGTAAATTTTGAAATAATACTGGCGAATATGGTGCAAAAACTTCCTTTAGTTTATCAAGAGCATCTTTCTCATTTTGCGATATTACCCTTGTTCTTGAACTTGAAAACAAAAAACCTTGTGCTTTAAGAGCTTTACTTTTCTTAACCGCATCAATTATTTGTTTGTCATTATGTAAACCTAGATAAGAGCATGAAACAAACTCTAAGTAAGTTTTGTTATCTGTTAATAAAATATTTTTTCTTTCAGATTTTTTGAAAGTATTACGAGCACAACTATAACTTAAATCTAAAAATTTCTCAGCTCGATTAACTCTTTTTATAAACCAGTTTTCTGTAATTTGCATAATATTGTATTTAACTATTTTTTACTTATCAGTAATTCTGCATTAAGCAATTTCATTTTGAAATAAATTTTATAGCAGATTTAAAATATTTTTATTTTATTTATTATGTAATTAATAATATATTTCATAAATTAATAATAATTTTACAAATTCAATTTAGTGATAAAACATTTCTTGACCAATATTGATTATGAAATACTCTATCTTAGTAGTAACTATCAACAAATATAAAAATGGATAATAATCAAGACAAATTAAAAAGAGATATTTTATCACGTCATATCGTTATGATTTCTTTAGGTGGGACTATTTCAGCAAGTTTTTTCCTTGGCATAGGAAGTATTCTAAATACTGTTGGAGCATTTGGCACCGTAATAGGATTTTTTATTGGTGGCATAATAATGATGTTAGTAATGATCAGCTTGACTGAGATGGCTATTGAAATGCCTATAAGTGGTTCATTTCAAAGCTATGCAACCAAATTTATATCACCATATTCAGGATTCCTAACAGGTTGGTTATATTTATTAAATTGGTTGACTGCGGCAGCTGGAGGACTTGTTGCAGCAGGGATTATTTGTAATAATTTCTACCCTGCTATTAGTGTTTGGCAATTCTGCTTAGCTATTATACTAATTGTCAGTTTGCTAAATTTATGTGCAGTTAGAGTATTTGCAGAAATAGAGTTTTGGCTATCAGCTATAAAAATTATAACTATCATAATTTTTATAATAATAGGAATTGGTATTATTGGTGGTTTTTTACATTCTAATAAGCCTATTGCAGGATTAGTCAATTTTTATGTAGATGGACTTTTTCCAAATGGTTTTAAAGCTTTTTTATTTGGTTTAGTAATTATAGTCTGTACTTTCCAAGGTGCTGAAGTAGTTGGTATAGCAGCTGGAGAAACTAAAGAACCTGAAAAAAATATTCGTAAAGCTATTAGAAGTGTGGCTGTTAGAATACTTTTATTTTTTGTATTCTCATCCTTTATCATAGCTTATGTTATTCCATATAAAGATTCCGGAATTACTAACACTCCTTTTGTGACAGTATTACAATTAGTCAATATTAAATATGTTGATACGATTATGCAGCTAGTAATTCTCTCAGCAAGTCTTTCTGCTGTTAATTCATGTTTTTATACTTGTGCAAGGCTAATGTGGTCGATGGCAGAAGCTAATCAAGCCCCAAAAATTTTTGCTAAAATTAGTAAAAAACAGGTCCCTATATATGGTGTAGTATTTGTAGCATTATTATCATGTATTTGCTTAATCACAAAATTTATTGGAGCTGAAAAAATATTTATATTAGTAATATCATCTTCTGGTATGGTTGGATGTATGATATGGATTATAATTAGTATGTGTCATATATATTTTAGAAAATCTCTTACAGCATCACAAATTGAAAGTTTACGTTTTAAAGCATGGGGATTTCCTTTGATACCTTATACAAGCATTTTGTTTAACTCATGTGTCATATTAGCAATGTTTTGGGATCCTGAACAACGTATGGTTGTATACTCAGGTGTAATATTAATTTTGTTATTTTCATTTCTATATAAGTTTTATTATAAAAAAATAATAGTAAAAACTTGATAAACTATTAATTTAATAGTACTATTAAAAAATAGTATGGAACAATAAGATATGAAAGATTATCAAAGTTTAACAGAACAAATCAATAATATTGAGAATACTTTAAAAGCCTCTGGAAGATACGTTTTTAATAGTAAAAAACTAATTGTGGCTGGCGTGATGTTTTTGCTTATTCCCATTATTCAATATTTAATAAATATCTCATTTTGGAAAAATAGTTTTATCAACAATCATATAGAAATTGGTATATTTATAAACATAGTATTTTATATTGTTTTTTTAAAGTTAGTTTTTAGAATTACTAGAAGTTCCAAAAAATATCGATATCATCCCTCTATTAACTCTTATGTCAAAAAAGCAATTGATCTACATGACGTCATTCTAAAAACTATGTTTACAACTATAATAGTATTATCTATATGTGGATATGGTAACTTAGCATTTCCCTTTGTATATATATTATTAGGTCTTATCTATAACCTATTTGGAAGGTTTTCATTAGATATTATTAGAAAAATCTCTATAAGTTATATTCTAATTGGTATCATATCAATATTCTTTGTTAAGAATTACAGCAATATTTATTGGCAATTCATGTTGATATATTTAGGTATAACTTACATATTCATGGGTAAAATACTAGAGAAAAATAGGTAAAATATGCTAAATGATATACTCCATCAACCAATCAGAACAAAGATAATTACCTATCTTTATTCTGTAGATAGTGCTACATTCAAAGACATAAAAACCTTATTAGAATTAACAGATGGTCATATGAGTACACATATGAAAGTATTTATTAAAAATGGCTATGTTATATACAAAAAATCTTTCAAATCTGGTAAGCCAATGACAACTTATACCATAACTCCTAAAGGAAAAGAACTTTTCCTTGATTATGTTGCAGAGTTAAAAAGAATCGTTAACTTTATATCAGCAAATCCTAGCTAAAAACTTATCCACTTCAACAAGCCTCCTTTGAGCTGGTTCACATTTACAAACATAAAGAATATCATCAATAACATAGTATATAGCATCCTGAGAATATTCTTGACCAAGTTCACAAGTACTATCTAATGATTCAGCATTGAACATAAAACCATTTGCTTTGTGTAGAGTAGTTTTATCAAAACCATTGATTTGATATACCCATTATATTTTCTAATTAAATGATGTTTTAAGAGAATATTTCTAAAAATATTTTCTTGATTTGTCAGCTTTTGATTAAGAGGATTATAGGCGGTTATTATCGCAAATTCTTGAGGAAATTTATTTGGTTTAACTGGTATTTCAAAAAACGTTTTAAAATACCATTGGCATAAACCTTGAGAATCGGTTTCTTTAGATTTACTCATATGCTTTTAGTTTCTGCTCTAATTGAGAAGCAGTATGAACGCCCATTAAAGTCTCAAGTTGCTTACGATTTTTAAAAACTATCAACGTTGGAATACTTCTAATAGCAAATCTTGCAGCTAAATTTTGATTCTCATCCACATTTACTTTGACAATTACAGCTTTTGTATAATCTTTTGAAAGCTGATCAAGAATAGGTGCTAGTGTCTTACATGGACCACACCAATCAGCATAGAAATCAACCAAAACAGCTTTATTTGTATTATCAATAAGTTTGTCAAAATTAGCTTCGTCTGTTTTTATAACATTACTCAATGCCATAATCTATTTCTCCATAAATGTAACATTTGCTTTAATATTGATGTCTTGAGTTACGGCTACTGGATTAGAGCTATTTGAATTTGCATCACCACTATAAGCCGTTTTCATTAACACTAAATTATTTCTAGGTTGATAATTATCAACATCAATATATTGTATAGATTGAATAGTATAATTACTATTAGTTTGTTTATTAAAGTTAGCAAGGTAATCTTTAGTATCATTAAAAAGCTTTATCATCAGTTTTTGTTTAGCCACTTGTATATCTCTAGCAGGAGGATTGTAATCTAATACATCTACAACTAATCTCATACCTGAAGATTTATTTTGGTTTTCAAATGCTCTTTGCAGATTATTAAGATCACTTTGCGATATTCTCGCTTGTAGTTTAACAGTTATATTAATTGCGCCACTATTACTAGTAGTTTGCTCAATATTTTTCACTTTCCATTCAGATTTAACAATAATTTACATTATCTGAAATTTGTTTTTCTACATCATTTTGTTTTTCAAGAGTTGTTGTTGCATACCCTGTAACCTGAACAAGTATACTGTCACTCTTTACTGTAGTTTCGGCTTGAGTAGAATATTTAATTGTATTATGATCTAAATAATCATTATCACAAGCTATAGCAAGCGATGTCGTTGCAAAAATACTTATTAAAGTAATTGGGATAATACTCTTTTTCATAAATTATAACTCCTATAAAGATATTCACATTATTGAGTTTAGCAGATATCTAAATTTTAATTAAGGAGTTTTATTAGCAAATATTTTATTGTATTAAGCCAACTTTAGTGTCATACATTTAATTCCACCGCCTGCTTTTCTAAACTCACTTACATCGATAATTATTGGTTCTATATCAAATTTGTGTAACTGTTTTCTAAGCTTATCATCGCAACCACTGATAATTAGTTTTCCATTTGCATATACGCTGTTTGCAAATTGATTAGCAACCTGCTCATGATTCAATTCAATAGCATTTGGTAGTTCTGCTAAGATTTCTTGGCTTTGCTGAGAGTATGCTTTTGGATAGTACATCACTGTCCTATCGCCTAATGGACAAAATGTTAAATCAAGATCATAAAAGAAAGGATCGATAATTTCCAATTTTACTGCATCAACGTCAACTAATTTAGCTAACTGTTGAGTTGCTTTTAAACTACTACGATATCCATAATCACAATAAAGTTTATTATTATATTCTAAGGCATCTCCTTCACCACTATGGTAGCAATCAAGAGTTTTAAGTTGATAGCCGTTATCTTTAAACCATTGTTGGAATAATACTTCTTCGGGCTTTCTTTCAGCAGGGCGAAAATTACTTGCTATAAAAGTATTTTCTCATACTACTCCTGCATTTGTTGTAAAGACCATATCTGGTACATTCTCACCTTGTTCAATTAAATTGATTTTTACTCCAAGCTTTTGATAAGTATCATAGAGATTTTGCCACTGTTTTAATGCTAAAGTTTTATTGGGTTTATTATTAACCTCCATCCATGGATTTATAGCATATACAACATCAAAAGCCGTTGGTCGGCACATCAAAACTTCTTTCATAAAATTATTTTAAAAGACTAGATTAAATATAGCTCTAATTTACCATATAAAAGAAAAATAAATAAGATTTTATTATAGCTTATTAAAACTATTAAATGATACTATGGAGAATATCCTTCAAAGACTCAACTATCTCCTCTTTGATTTCATTTTCAAAAGGAAAATCATCACTTGTGAGTTGAGATTTTACAAAACTTTCTAATAGTAAGTGCTGAGCATCATGAAGTTCTAATCCCCTAGATTGTAAATAAAATAGTGCGTCTTTATCTAATTGCCCTATCGTTGCGCCATGAGTACACACAACATCATCAGCAAAAATTTCTAGCTCCGGCTTAGTATTTATTTCAGCTTTATTGCTTAATTGAATATTTTTGTTATTTTGATATGCTTGAATTTGTTCAATACCCTTATTAACTATTGCTTTAGCATTAAACCAAGCCTTAGCATTACCATTAGCAACACCGCGAAAGTTGACATTACTATAAGTATGCGAAGCATTATGATTAACCAAAAAACAAGTGTTGGCAATAGCACTATCATTTATTAAGTATAGTCCTCTAACATCAAACTTTGAATGAGGCTTGTTGAGATTAACTACAAAATCATTTCTTAATAAAGCATCTTTATTAAGAAGATTAAAACCGTTAAACTCAGCAGCTCTATCTAAATTTATCAAATAGTTTGCTGTTGTAATTAACTTAGAATTATTTGGATTATTAGAATTATTTGTAAAATTGACTTTTGCAGCCTCAGCAACATTTATATCAAAGTATAAATTAATCGCAGAATTTTCAGTAAGATTTACAAAATCAATATCTAGATCTAGACTAGCAAACATATCAACATCAAGCTTTAGAGATATATTTGTTAATTTATCTTTTGCCATATCAGTATTTATGAAGATTAGGCTTAAGTAATCTTTAGTATCTTTGGCTATATTGATACCAAAATGTTTAGAATTTTCTATAGCTAACCTCGACATATTTCTGTCATCTTTATGTAATTCTAAGGCACTAATATGGTTTAATTTTTTGTTATAATCGATAGCTAAAACGCCATCAAGAATTATCACAACATTCTCTTGTGTGTCAAACTTAAAGCCTTCAAGATAGTCTTTTGAGTTAGGTGACTCTATCAATAATTCTTTAATATTATTCTTCTCATAAATAGAAGCAATATTTGTATACTTCCAGCTTTCTTGTTTAGTAGTAGGCAGAGATTTATTATCTATTAACATTTTTAGCAACCTTTAGCTGTTTAACCAAGAATAACCTTTCTCTTCTAATTCAAGAGCAAGCTCTTTTCCACCAGTCTTAACTATTTTACCATCTGCTAAAACATGGACAAAATCTGGTTGAATATGATCTAGAAGTCTTTGGTAGTGAGTGATTACTAAAAAGCTTCTGTCTGCTGATCTCATACTGTTTGCCCCTTGTGATACTACTTGTAGAGCATCTATGTCTAGACCAGAATCAGTTTCATCTAGTATAGTTAATTTTGGCTCAAGCATCATAAGTTGCAGCATTTCATTACGTTTTTTCTCACCACCTGAGAAGCCTTCATTAACTCCTCGTGACATATATTTTTGATCAATTTTTAATACCTGCATATTCTCTTTTAGTTTTTTCATAAAAGAAATTGCATCAATTTCATCTTCACCATTTTGCTTTCTAATACTATTTAAAGCGGTTTTAAGGAACTGCACATTACTAACTCCAGGGATTTCAATTGGATACTGTAAGCTTAAAAATATGCCGGCTGCAGCTCTTTCTGAGATACTTAAATCATTTAAATCTTTACCATCAAATGTGATTGAACCTTGAGTAATTTCATAACCATCTTTACCAGCTAAAACATTACTTAAAGTACTTTTGCCAGCTCCATTTGGTCCCATAATTGCATGGACTTCACCTTTTTTAACTGTTAAGTTTAATCCTTTTAGTATTTGTTTTTTTTGTTCACCAACACTTACATGTAAATCTTTAATTTCTAACAACATTTTTTAAACCTTTTTTATCAAATTATATAATTTATAGCTTAACCAACTGCACCTTCTAGACTGACTTCCATAAGCTTCTGAGCTTCAACAGCAAACTCAAGTGGAAGTTTTTTAAATACCTCTTTACAGAAGCCATTTACAATCATAGCGATCGCATCTTCTTCTGATAAACCTCTTTGCTTACAATAAAAGAGTTGATCATCAGAAATCTTAGAGATTGTAGCTTCATGCTCTATCTGTGAGGAGTTACTTTTGTTTTCTATATATGGATAAGTATGTGCTCCACAATTATGACCAATTAATAAAGAGTCACATTGTGAAAAATTTCTTGCATTAGCAGCATTTGGAGAAATCCTTACTAAACCTCTGTATGCTTGTGATGCTTTACCTGCAGATATACCTTTTGAAATGATTGTACTTTTGGTGTTTTTACCAAGATGAATCATTTTTGTACCTGTATCAGCTTGCTGAGCATGGCGAGTTAATGCTACTGAATAGAATTCACCAATTGAGTTATCACCACGCAAAACTACAGAAGGATATTTCCATGTAATAGCTGAACCTGTTTCAACTTGTGTCCATGAAATTTTTGCATTTTTATGACAGACCCCTCTTTTAGTTACAAAATTATAAATTCCACCTTTGCCATCTTTATCACCTGGGTACCAGTTTTGTACTGTCGAGTATTTAATCTCAGCACCATCTAGTGCCACTAACTCAACAACTGCAGCATGAAGTTGGTTTTCATCACGCATTGGTGCAGTACAACCTTCTAAGTAGCTTACATAACTACCCTCATCTGCTATAATCAAAGTTCTCTCAAACTGCCCTGTGTTCATAGCATTGATTCTAAAGTACGTTGATAATTCCATTGGGCAAGTTACACCTTTAGGGATATACACGAATGACCCGTCACTAAATACTGCTGAATTAAGCGCAGCAAAGAAATTGTCTCCTTGAGGAACTACTGATCCCAGATATTTCTGTACAAGTTCAGGGTATTTTTGTACAGCTTCTGATATTGGGCAAAATATTACTCCAGCTTCTGCTAATTTTTCTTTGAATGTTGTTACAACAGACACTGAGTCAAATACCGCATCTACAGCAATATTTCTGACGCCCGCTAACATTTCTTGCTCATGTAAAGGAATACCAAGCTTGTTGTAAGTCTCAATGATCTCTGGATCAACTTCATCTAAGCTTTTTGGATGATTTTTAAGTGACTTGGGTGATGAGTAATAACTAATAGCTTGAAAATCTATAGGAGGATAATTTAAATCTGCCCATTTAGGTGACTTCATCTCTAGCCATTTGTGATAAGCTTTGAGGCGCCATTCCAATAAAAACTCAAGTTCGTTTTTTCTTGCAGATATCAAACGGATTACATCTTCATTAAGACCAGCCTCAATTGTTTCTGCTTCAATATTAGTAACAAAACCATGCTCATAGTCTTGCTCAATGATTTTATCTAAATTTTCACTCATTTTCTTTTAACTCTTGTCTTTGTTGTTGACAATATCATAAATTGATGTCTTTGATAGTAAGCTAAGTAGCTGACTGTTTAAAACTTTCCAATAACCACTTACCATACAATTTCCTAAACTACATTTTTTTTGCAAATCACAACATTCAGTTAAATTTACATCTTTTTCCACACACTTAACAATATCTAAAACTGTTATATCTCTAGAATCGCTAACTAGTGTGTAGCCCCCTTCGATACCTCGCTTTGAGGTTACAATATTTGCCAAAGAGAGTTGGTTTAGTAGTTTTCTTACTGTGGGGATATTTAGACCCGTAAACTCAGCAATTTTAGCAGCACTATATGGATTAGAATCATTTTGTGCTATTGTAACAACTACTAGTAAACCGTAGTCGAGTAATTTACTTATCTTAAGCATAATTACCTTTAATCTATACTAATTTAGTATCATATCCCTATATAATAATATATTATAAGGCTGAATGTAAATTAAAAATTTGATTATTTTATCACCTTAGATTAGTATGTTTAAACTTACATACTACATATACAGCATTATATCAATTAATTATGAGAATAGCCATTTTAGGAGCTGGGCAATTAGGCGTATATTTAACCCAAAGGCTTAGTTTAGACCATCAAGTTTCTGTTATTGACCTAGATGAAGAAAAACTTGGTTTTATTTCATCAGCATTTGATGTCCAAACAATCATTGGTGATGTTACCAAACCAAACATTATGATGGAAGCTAATTTTAAAGATACTGATATGATAATAGCTGTGACATCAAATGATACTACAAATATAGCCGTATGCGATATGGCTTATAAGTTGTATAAAACACCATATAAAATAGCCCGTATTCGTGACACTGAATATAATAGATTTCCTAAACTTTTAAATAATATAGATTTAGTCATAAAGTCATTTTTTGAAACAACAAAAAGATTAGAACAATTAATCTTCTTGTCTGGAGCATATTTTATATCAAGTTTTTTTGATAAGCGTGTTCAGATTGTTGGTGTTGAGGTTTCCTCAGACTCCCCTCTTGTAGGACTTGCAGTTAAAGATATATATCTAGGTTTAGGTGATATCAAAGTTGATATTATCTCTGTATATAGAGGTAATGAAAAATTAGATATTGATGATATTAATGTCTTAGTAAAGCCTGGGGATAGAGTTATGTACCTTTCCGAAAAAGCATATTCATCACAGATACTCTCAATATTTCAACCTAAAAAGACCAATATCAGAAAAATATTTATAGCAGGTATAAACTATGCAAGTATCACTTTAGCAAAATCTTTGGAGAGTAAAGGATATATTATTAAAATGATAGACCCAAGTGCAGAAAAATGTGAGTTTGCTTTGAGTGAATTGTCTAAATCAACAATTTTACATTATAACCCTGTTAATAATAACCTACTGGTTGCTGAAGGTATAGATGAGGCAGATATGTTTTTTGCTTTGACAAACTCTGATGAAATAAATATTATGTCATCAATTTTGGCAAAAAAACTTGGTGCTAAAAAAACAGTCGCTACCGTTAATAGTTCTGAATACTACGATATTACAAGGGATCTAAAACTAATTGATATTTCTATTTCGCCACATAATTTTTCATATACAACAATCAAGGCATTTTTAACTCAAGTTGATATGCTAAGAATGTACGAAATCGAAGATAGCGAAGAAATGCTTGTTGAGCTTAAAGTCCATGGTCAAGAAAACATGTCCACAGTTATTGGTAAAAAAATTAATGACTTAAAATTACCTCAAGGTCTAGAGATTATTGCAATAATGAAAATTGATAATATTCCAAGGTTTTATGCCGATAGTTTTCTAATACAAGATCAAGATAGATTAATCATCAAAGTGGATAATAAAAATGCTCTACAAACCTTAGAAAAACTTTTTCAAGTAATGCCATTATACATCGCATAAATCATTGCCAATTTAGATATCCTTGAGTTATTATATATCTTAAACTATCCACTAACGTATGACTATGACAGTAAATTCATCAGCAAAAGAAAAAATTGGTTTAATTTTACTAGTATTGTTAATGACAGGAGCTATTGATAATATTAGAAATCTTCCATCTACAGCCACTTCAGGAACATATATATTCTTCTTTTTTGCAGTAGCTGTTTTTTTATTTTTAGCACCAGTTGCATTAGTATCTGCAGAGATGACTACGACATATACTGCTAAAGGTGAAGAAGGAGTATATGGTTGGGTTAAAAAAGCTTTTGGCCCTAATGTTGCGATGTTAGCTGTATGGTTCCAATGGATAAATACTCTTATCTGGTTTCCAAGTATTTTGACTTTCCTTGCAGGTACAATTGCATACTTATTTAATCCCGATTTTGCACAGAATATAAAATTTACAATTATATTTATAACTGTAGTTTTTTGGTCTTTGACAATTCTTAATCTTAAAGGTCTAAGAGTATCGGCAATTTTCGCTAGTACTTGTACTTTTTTAGGTATGGTAATACCGATGTTATTAATGGTGCTATTTGCATTAATTTGGTTACTCAATATCTATGACCTTAATATTCATTTTCATCTAAACAATCTAATTCCTAGTTTTACATCTACAGATTCATGGATGGGACTAACAGCGATTATAGCTTCTTTCTTAGGACTTGAGTTAGCAACCGTGCATATTAGAAAAGTTATAAATCCTAAAAAAACATTTCCTCTAGCACTTTTTATTTCAGTAATATTTATAATCTTTACTATGGTTTTAGGTGCTTTAGCTGTTGCGATTATATTTCCACAGTCCCAAATTGATGTTGTTCATGGTACTATCAAAACTTTTAAAGTTTATTTAGAGAGTTTGGGAATACCTGTATTTTTTTATTATATTTTGGGCTTGATGGTTTTTGTTGGTTCAATAGGATCAATGATTAACTGGATGATTTCACCTGCAAGAGGATTACTTCAAGCAGCCGATGATCATTTTTTACCAAATATGTTAGATAAAACAAATAAGCATGATGTACCAAGTGACATATTAATCCTTCAGGCTATAATTATGACTATAATATGTCTGCTTTTAGAATTAGTGCCTTCAGTTCAAGCTTATTATTGGTTGCTTACAGCTCTTAGCACACAAATATATTCTTTGATGTATCTAATGATGTTTTTTGCCGCTTTAAAACTAAAACTAACAAATAACCAAACTGTAAGAAATACCGATGATTTTCATATCCCTGGTGGGAAAATCGGTATGTCTATTGTTTGTATTTTAGGTATTATAGGCACTATTTTGTGTGTGATCGTTGGCTTTGTCCCACCAGATAATTTGTATAGTAATCCGCTAGAGTTTATTGAAATGCTGTCTGTATGTTTTGTATTATCAATTATACCTGTAGTATTCTTTATCATATATAGAAGAATTAAATTAAAAAATTAATAAAATGTATGAATCATTAATACTTTTTCTAACTCTTGTTGTTGGCTATTACTTTTTCAATCTCAAAAGATTTCTCAAAATTATACGGTTGATAAATCGTTTTCTTGATTTAATAGTTACATTAATAATATTTCTCTTAGGTTATAACTTTAGTATATTTACTCATACAAATACTATTGTTCTAGAAGTTATTAGTATAAGTGTTGGTTATACTGCTATTATATTTGTTACAAATATAGTTGGGATTTTCATTTATTGTAGCTATAACAAAATGATAAAAGCTAACTACGTTTCGATAAATCTGAAAGATAATCAAGCTAATATGCTAATTACTATCCTTAAATCGAGTAAATACTTAATCTATCTAGTTTTAGGATATTATTTTGGGTGAAATTATTAATATTAATATAACAAGCATTATTGATCATATAGTATTTATATTGTTATTAGCTCTAATGTTAATAATAGGCGCTTTACTCAAATTAGAAAATATTTCCATCAAAGATCTCTTCAAAAATAAAGAGGCCCTATTTATAGTTATTTTAGTTATTGGATTATCAATTAGTTCAGCAATATTTATAAGTTTTATGACTAATATTCCTCTTAAGCAAAGTATTATGATAAGTTCTGGTTTAGGCTGGTATTCATTATCCGTAGTGTTGAATACTGATTTTATTGGAGAATATTATGGAATGATTACATTCATGGTTGATTTCTTACGTGAAGTACTAGTCATCGTAATGGTCCCATTATTAAGGAGATATCTATCGGTTGAGTTAGTTGGTTATGCCGCTAATACTGCTATGGATTTTTGTCTTCCTGTAATTAGAAATAATTATGGCAATAAAATAGTACCACTAGCTATAACTATTGGGCTTATCCTTACAATAATAACACCTGCTTTATTAGTCTTAGAAAATATAATTCTTTAGGAATAATAAATATAAGATTTTGAAGATTATTATTTGCTGCGGAACTTAATGCGACCTTTTGTTAAATCATAAGGAGTAATTTTAACTACAACTTTATCACCTGTTAATATACGGATATAATTTTTTCTCATTTTACCTGAGATATGAGCTGTTACTATACGTCCATTTTCAAGTTCAACTCTAAACATTGTGTTTGGAAGTACTTCTAAAACAACGCCTTCCATTTCTATACAATCTTCTTTCGCCATATTGGCCTCTTCTCCAGTTAATTATAATTAGTTTTTAATAATTCCACAAAACAGCATATATTTTAAAAGCATTTAAGTAAAAACACAAATTTTTTGAATAAAATAGTTGCTAAAAAGGTTATAATCTCGATATTAGAACTCTGTATTCAAAAATTTAGCATGGAAAAGTACCTATTCTTTGAATTAATAATTTTTATAGTTGCAGTTTTAGGTGGTGGTATTGGTGCTGTTATTGGTTTAGGTGGTGGTTTAGTAATTACCCCATTACTGACAACAGTGCTTGGGGTACCTCTTCATTACGCAATAGGAGCCTCACTGGTAGCTATTATCTGTACATCTACTGCAACATCTTTAGTTTCACTACAGTCACATGGATTAACCAAAGAAAAATTAGGTTTATTTTTAGCATTAGCAACAGCTGTAGGAGCTATATTTGGAGCTAAGCTAGCTGTGATGCTTAGAGCTAAAGTGTTATTTTTAATTTTTGGCGGCATACTTATTGTAGTTGCAATTTTAAGTTTTATTAAAAAAAAAATCAAATGCTGAAACTAAACCACCAAAACAGTCTTTTATAGCTAATAAATTACAGCTTAATGATAGTGTTGTTATAGCTGGGCAAAAGCAAGATTATAATGTCAATCACCCTATCCTTGGCTTTATCTTTATGGCTGGTGCTGGTTTTATTGGTGGCTTACTTGGTATTGGTGCGGGAATATTTAAAGTTGTAGCTATGGATAAAATTATGAAAATTCCATTTAGGGTCAGTGCCTCTACAAGTAACTTCATTATGGGTGTTACTGCATTTGCTGCGACTTCAACTTATTACTTTGCTGGATATATAGATAGCTCTATTACAGCGGCTGTAGCATTAGGTACTTTATTGGGTGCGACCATTGGCTCAAAATTAATGCCGAATATCCCAACCAAGGCTCTTAGATTAATGTTTTTTATAGTTGTATTTATATCAGCTATACAAATGATTATTAAGGGGCTAGTATGATTAAAGAAAATGTTATTTATAAAAGCTTAAAGTTAAATCTATTTGTAGCAATATTATTTATAATTATTGGTGCACTTAATGCTTTTACAGGAAATTATAGTATTACAAAAAATATCATAAGTATTGGTATTTTGTTGATAATAATTTCACCGTTATTAAGAATTTTTCTTGAGCTAATATTTTTTATAAAAGAGAAAAATTACACTTATGTGTTAGTGTGCATAATATTATTTGTAATAATAGCTATTAGTGTTGTTTGTTAGATAGTATATTTTTTTTAAAAATGTTAATATTTTGTCTATTATAGATAATATACCCCTAAGAGTTAGAAACTTATAGCGATATGTTTACTAGTTTATCAGAGAAATTACAATCGTCTTTTAAAAAGATAAAAGGCCAAACCTCTCTAACAGAGGAGAATATTCAATCAGCGCTGCGTGATATTAGGGTATCACTTTTAGAAGCTGATGTTGCCTTGCCAGTAGTTAAAAAATTTATAGCTAATATTAAAGAAAAAGCTATTGGCGAAGAAGTCAAAAAAAGTCTTACCCCAGATCAGACTTTTATTTCTTTTGTCAAAAAAGAAATTGAAAAAGCACTCGGTGAAGAAGCTGTACCAATAAACCTAAAAACTCAGCCACCTGCTGTGATATTAATGGCTGGTTTACAAGGTGCTGGTAAAACAACATCTACAGCTAAGCTGGCTAAATACTTTAAAGAGCAACACAAGAAAAAAGTCATGGTAGTTAGTGCCGATGTCTATCGCCCTGCTGCTATCGACCAGCTAAGAACTTTAGCAAATAGTTTAAATGTTGAGTTTTTTGAATCAGATGCTTCACAACAGCCAGAAGATATTGTAACAGCTGCGATAAAAACAGCAAAAACTAAACTCATAGATGTGCTTATCATCGATACTGCTGGTAGATTGCACATAGATAATGATATGATGGATGAGATTAAACAAATCCACAAAATTGCTAAACCAATCGAAACGTTTTTTACAGTTGATAGTATGACTGGTCAAGATGCTGCAGTTACAGCTAAAGCATTTAATGACGCTTTAGAGTTAACTGGCGTGATTTTGACAAAAACTGATGGTGATGCTAGAGGTGGTGCTGCTTTATCGATTCGAGAAATCACAGGCAAACCAATCAAGTTTTTAGGTGTCGGTGAAAAGACTGATGCTTTAGAGCCATTCCACCCTGATAGAGTTGCTTCTAAGATTTTAGGTATGGGCGATGTTCTTAGCTTGATAGAGAGTATAGAACAAAAAACAGAAAAAAAATCTGCTGAACAACTAACTAAAAAACTTAAAAGTGGTAAAAGCTTTGATTTAGAAGATTTCAAAGCACAAATCCAACAGATGAAGAAAATGGGTGGTGTAGGTTCAATTATGTCTAAACTGCCAAATATGCCAGCAAATTTGCCAGGTGACGTTGGTGATGATATGTTTAAAAAAATTGAAGCTATGATAGACTCGATGACTCCACTTGAACGTAAAAAACCAGAACTTATCAAGCATAGTAGAAAGCAGCGAATTATTAAAGGATCTGGAACTACAATTCAAGATCTTAATAAACTACTTCAGCAACACACGCAAATGAAAAAAATGATGAAAAGCGTTATTGGTAAAAAAGGTGGTATGGCAAACTTAATGAAACGTATGTCTGCTATGCAAGGTATGGCGAATATGCCAGGTCTTTTTGGTAAAAGAAAATAAGTATATATAAAATATAAGGATATCAAAATCAATGATAGGTGATAAAAACTTTGATAAAGTTTCTAATATAAATATAAAAAAGGAAAAAGTATTGATTCCTGCAGAAGTTCTAATCCAAGATATACCTCTTTTAAAGACTTCTTTTGAAACTGTAAGAAAATCTCGTAAAGAAATAGCTAATATCATCCATGGAAATGATGATAGAGTTGCTGTAGTTGTAGGACCTTGCTCTATTCATGATCCTGCTGCTGCAATTGAGTATGCTACTAAACTCAAAGAGCAAGTTAAGAAATTTCATAAAGATATACTTATTATAATGAGGGTATATTTTGAAAAACCACGTACTACGATTGGTTGGAAAGGATTTATCAATGACCCTGATTTAGATAACTCATATAATATCAACAAAGGTTTACGTCTTGCGCGTAATTTATTATCAGATTTAACTAATATGGGACTACCGTGTGCAACTGAATTTCTAGATGTAATTACTCCACAATACTTTGCTGAGCTAATCACTTGGGGAGCAATTGGCGCTAGAACTGTTGAAAGTCAGGTACATAGAGAATTAGCTTCTGGTCTTTCTGCATCGATTGGTTTTAAAAATGCCACTAATGGTGATGTCCAAGTAGCTGTAGATGCTGTAAAATCTGCCACTTATCCCCATCACTTCTTAAGTACGACAAAATCTGGTTCTACAGCAATATTTGCAACTAAAGGTAACCAAAATGGTCATGTAATTCTTCGTGGTGGTGCCTCTGGTCCTAACTTTAGTAAAGAGCATGTTGATGACTGTATTGCTAAACTAAAAAAAGCTGATATTAATACTAAGGTAATGATTGACTGTAGTCACGGCAATAGTCAAAAAGATCATTCTAAGCAAATTAGCGTATTAGCTGATATTTGTGAGCAAATAAAGCACAGTAACGATATTTTTGGGGTAATGATAGAAAGTAATCTTGTTGCTGGTAATCAAGATATCAATAAAAAACCTCTCACTTATGGGCAAAGTGTCACAGATAAATGCGTTGACTTTGAAGAAACAGTTAAGATGCTAGAAATGTTAGCTGAAGCAGTCCAGGTAAGACGTGGTTCTCAAACTAAACAACAAGTTAAAGAAGAGTCACAATTTTCTTTACTGTAAAATAATATTTACTATCTTATTTTTTGTCAAATGATTATGACGATAGAGTTTCAATTTTTACTGCTGATTTTAATTAAATAGTGATTGTTTTATTGCTTTAGCAAAATCAGTAGCTGATTGAGGATTTTGTGCAGTTATAATCTTAGAATCGCTTTTTACATAAGACTGCCATTCTGAGGCGCTACTATATTTAGCACCAGCTTCGACTAAACTATCTTCTAGAGAAAAAGGCACAACATCGGTTAAACCAACAATTTTTTCTTCATTATTACTAAAGCCAGTTACTTCTTTATCTCTTATGATATTTTGGCCATTATTATCTTTAACATTTATCAATGCTGCTACACCATGACATATTGCTCCGATTACTCCATTTTTAGTATAAATATCTAAAACTTTACTATGAATATTAGAGTTATTTGGAAAATCCCACATTGTCCCATGACCGCCAGCAAATACTATAGCATCATATTCTTTTATATTTACATCTCTAAGACTAGTGCTGTTTTTCATAATATTTTTCAAATTATCATCGGCTAAAAATTTATCATTATAATAATCTTCTTGTGCAACACTATTAGGATCTATAGGAATTTTTCCACCCATTATTGAGACTATATCAATATTAATATTTTCATCAATAATACTGTAATATGGATGAGTAAGCTCTGATAGCCATAATCCAGTTTTTTCATTTGAATTGCCCATTACGTCATGACTGGTGGTAACCATTAAGACATTTTTTATAAAATTACTCCTGTTAATTATCTAAAGCTCATGTAACTTTTACATAAATAATACACCATACCAAAATAGTTTAATCATTCAAATACTAATTTTTTCAAAACTACCTTGCATTTCTAAAAACTGTATCTAAATGATTTTTATAACTTAACGTAAATTCGTTGATAAGAGGATTTTTCATAACATCATTAGCAATAAATGTTGGTAACCCTTTCATACCTATGAATTCATGTGCTTTATGAAAATGTAGATACACTCCATCAACCCCAACACCTTCAAAAAGCTGATCTTTCTCAACAAAAGCCTCGAATGGAGCATTCCATGTTAGCGACAGCATATAAGTTTTACCCTGAAGTAAACCACCAGAGCCATATTTTTTGCTAGTATCATACCTAGATCGACCATCACTAGCATACATAACACCATGACCTGTAGTGAATACTTCATCGATATATTTTTTAATAATCCAAGGTGGTCCCATCCACCAACCTGGCATTTGATAAATTATAGTATCTGCCCATAACCACTTCTGAATTTCATCATCAATATTATAATCATCATCAACAATAGTTAATTTAACATCATGACCTAAGCTTTTTAGATGATCATAAGCGATATCATTTAGATATTGATTCAAAGCACCTTTTGAATGCCCAAATTCCTTTTTACCATTAATTAATAATATTTTTTTCATATTTTTCCTATATTATAGCTAGATTCATTAACTGGCTTCCTTGACAGACTGCACCAGTATTATGAATACTAATTACAACACCGCCATAAGGCAGAGTTAGATCTTTCTTTTGCATAGTAGATGTTTGGATATATTGACCAATTACATCGCCTGCTTTGAAAATATCGCCCGGTTTAATAAACCACTCATACGAGCCACCCTCTATTGCTTTTAGATGTTTATAATTAGCTCCATAGATATGATGTCTAATATCAGTATTTAATAAATCAGTATCAAAAGGTGAATCAATAATATCTTTGTGTTTCAGATAATTAAGGATGCCTTGAGTTTGCATTTTAGCATTAGCAAAATTTATATACTCCTCGGAGCCTAATTCGAGTGTATAGCCTTCTTTTAGTACTTTTTCATCCCTATCCTGCTTTTTGAATTCTTGAGCTAAATGCCACCATGGACAAAATATAGCCTCATCAAGAGCACCACAAGCTTTATCATTATCTATAATTAACATATCTTTATAGCCAAATTTTTCTGCTGTTTGTCTTGCAAAATCTGCAGTATATAAATATGTAGTAGCATCTGTATCTGTATGTAAATCAAGCACATAATCTGCCTTCTGAGCTTCTCTTTGGACTAGAAGATTTAATCTTTTTGCTCTAGATAGCTCCCATTCATTAGATAGTTCTTTATCTAATTCTTGTTGTAAAAGATTTTCAAAAGCTTGCTTATACTCTGCTGTAGTTGAATTAATATGTTCTTTAACAAATGCTGAATAGTCAATTTTAGGATAGAAGTAATATCTATTGAAGTTATCTCCTGTTGCTGAGTCAAATCTACCCTGATGCCCTGCTCCTATAAATACATCTTTACCGATAGGGTTACATTGAGGGATTAGATAAACATCGCCTTTCGGTTGATACTTTTTGAAATATTCCAAAAGCTCGATCATCACAGCATTGCCCTGTAATTCTGAAGCATGCATACTAGCTTGCATGGTGCTGATGAGTCAAAACCTTTAATATTTATTTTCTCTACATGAATATCTTCACCTGTTGATAATTGACTTACTTTGATTTTTTGTTTGGAAATATAGTTAGACATAATGCTAATTTAATTTTTTATGATTACATAATTATAACAATATAATACTTCTAACTATAAGAATATTTACCATCAAAAAGTTTTATTAATTTGATAAGTAATCGTTAGTTATTACACAGCTGGTGTTAAAATGCTAAAATGATTTTAATAATTAAGTTATCAAAATAATAAACCCTATGATAAAAGTAATGACTTTTAATGCCAATGGTATACGTGCAGCTGCTCGTAAAGGATTTTGGGAGTGGTTTAAAACTCAAGATGTAGATTTTTTGTGTATGCAAGAAACAAAAGCCCAATTTCATCAATTAGAGAAAGACATAGAACACTTCCCTACTGGTTACTATTATGAATTTAAAGATGCTGTAAAAAAAGGTTATAGCGGTACAGCTATCTACGCCAAGAAAAAACCTCTAAAAGTAATCAAAGAGCTTGGATTAGATTGGGCAGATGATGAAGGTCGTTATATTCAATTTGATTATGAAAATTTTAGTATTGCTAGTTTATATTTGCCAAGTGGCTCTAGTGGAGATGTTCGCCAAGAGTATAAGATGCAGTTTCTTGAAAAATACAAAGAAATATTAAAAGAACAAGTTGAATCTGGTAGAGACTTTATAGTTTGTGGTGATTTTAATATTGTGCATAAAGAGATTGATATCAAAAACTGGAAATCTAATTATGGCAAGACATCTGGGGTATTACCAGAAGAGCAAGCTTGGTTAGATCATATTTTTGATGATCTAGGTTGGGTTGATACTTTCCGAGTAATCAATCATGAACCGTTACAATACACTTGGTGGTCAAATCGTGGTCAGGCTAGAGCAAACAATGTTGGCTGGAGAATTGATTATCATATCTCAACATCTGCTCTAAAAGATAAGGTTGTGCCAGAGTCTGATTATGTCTACAAAGAGAATTGGTTCTCAGATCATGCACCATTAACTATTAATTATGATTATGAGGTTTAATCTACCAAGGAGCTCTTAAAATGTCTAATAGAATTGTTTTAATTACAGGTGCCACAAAAGGAATTGGATTAGCTACAAGCTTATATTTAAATAATCAAGGATGGCAAGTTATTGGAATAGCGAGATCATATATTGATAATTTCCCCGGAGAGTTGTTTTTATGTGACTTAGCTAATGAAGAACAAACTGCCTCTACACTCATTCAAATAAATGAGATTCATGGATGTCCAGATGCAATTATTAATAATGTTGGAATAGCTATTCCAGAACCTTTGGGAAAAATTTCTATTTCAGCACTTAATGACGTCTATAATTTAAATGTTAGAAGTGCTGTACAAGTATCACAGTTTTTTATTGAAAAAATGAAACTAAAAGAACAATGCAAAATTGTTAATATTGCAAGTAGAGCTATCTTTGGAGTTAAAAATCGTACAAGTTATTCCACTGCAAAATCTGCTTTGGTTGGATGTACTAAAACTTGGGCTCTAGAGCTTGCTAAGTATGGAATATGTGTAAATGCTATAGCTCCGGGTCCAGTAGATACTGAATTATTTAGAAAAACTAGACCTATTGGTAGTAGTGAAGAAAAAGAAGTTTTAGATTCTATTCCTATGATGCGTATAGGGAAGCCTGAAGAAATAGCTGCAACAATAGCTTTCTTATTATCAAACGAAGCATCTTTTATCACAGGACAAGTCATTTGTGTTGACGGTGGTGGAAGTTTATAACAATGTACTATATTTATGTATTCTCAGGTTTGCCAGGAGTAGGCAAAACAACTTTAGCTAAACAATTAGCTCAAGTTATACCTAATACGGCATACTTTAGAATTGATACTGTTGAGTATTATCTCAAAAAAGCATATCCTCAAGAACCAACTAAATAAGGTTATGAGCTAGTATATTATCAAGCAAAAGAAAACCTTGAACTTGGTAAAAATGTAATTATAAATTGTTGCAACCCTATCTCAGAATCTCGTGATTTGTGGAACTCGTTATCACAGATAAAAAATACAAAAATTATAAATATAGAAGTGATTTGTAGTGATACACAAGCTCATCAAAATAGAATAGAAACTAGATATAAATCAAACCCGAATAAGTACCCTACTTGGCAGAATGTCTTAGATAGAGATTACGAATATTGGAAATATGAGATTGTTAGAATTGATACCGCAGAAACTGATATTATAGAATCGTTTAATATACTTATAAATCAACTCGAGGAATATTAATGAAACATAAATTATTTTATAAGTTATTTATTTTATTTGCATTTCTATTTATCACACTAGATAGCTTTGCAGAGAGTTTCAAACAGTATAATGTTTATCTAATCCCAGATACTACAGCTGATAAATATGTTAAAGAATTTGATGATTCTTTAGCTAAAACAAATGTACTAGAGAAATACAAAACTACGCCTTTTATCAAAAACCATCCTGTACATTTGACATTATATTTAACAAGTTTTCAAAGCAAGTATATTAAAGATATTAACAGTCAATTAGCTAATCTTGCTAAGAATACAGAACCATTTTATATAGAAACCAATGGTTTTAGTGCTGGTAAAAGTGGTTTTGTAATGCTTGATATCAAAAACTCTCAATCATTACAGCAATTATCAAACGTTGTTATAAAAGACTTAGCTAAGTATAGAGATAAAGACTACCCTGCTCCAAGCTGGATTAAATTCTATCCAAGTAAATTAGTATCTTTTGAAAAATATGGTTCGCCAAATGCTTTTGCAGAATTTAACCCTCATATAAGTATATTAGCCGCTAATTTACAAACAGATCAAGAAAGAGATAACTTTGACAAAGATTTTAATGAGATTATTAAAAATACGAAGTTAGAACCAATTAGCTTTAAGATTAAATCAATCGGTTTTGGTGAAGTTGATGAAAATGGGCAAATAACTAAAATTCTACATATTTATAAACTAAATAAGTAAAATTGTAGACATAAAATAAATATAGTAAGGAAATATAATGAGTAATAATCATTTTGATGTAATAAGTTTAGGTGGTGGTTCTGGTGGTATAGCATCTGCTGTACAGGCTGCGAAGTTCGGTAAAAAAGTAGCAATTATTGAAAAGCGTGAGCTTGGTGGTACATGTGTAAATAGAGGTTGTGTACCTAAAAAAGCTATGTGGTATGGCGCTAATCTAGCTGAAATACTAAAGCATGATGTCGCAGGATATGGTTTTGACGTTGAAGTTAAAGGATTTAACTGGGCAAAGCTTAAAGAAAAAAGAGCTACATATATAGGTAATATCCATGGTTTCTATGACAGATTATTAGATAAATGGAATATTACTCATTTTAATAACTGGGGTAAATTTAAAGATAATAAAACTATAGTCCTAGATGATGGTACAGAGCTGACAGCAGATCATATCTTTATATCACCAGGTGCATATCCTATCGTGCCTAAAAATATCGAAGGTGCTGAACTTGGTATCACATCTGATGAGTTTTTCGAATTAGAAGAAACTCCAAAAAAAGCTGTAATCGTTGGTGGTGGCTATATAGGTGTTGAGATCGCTGGAGTACTAAATGCTCATGGTACAGATACAACTATTATGGTGCGTAGAGATAAACCATTAATGGAGTTTGATAATTGTATTAGTGATGCTCTGGTTGAATGTATGCAAATGACAGATCTAAATATCATGAACCATACAAATATCACAAAAGTTGAAAAAACTGGAAGTACTCTAAAAATTACTACTGATACAGATAAGGTTTTAGAAGATGTTGATACTCTAATATGGGCAACTGGTCGCGCGCCAAATACTCATAACCTAGGTATAGAAAATACTGATATAAGAATTACTGATAAAGGCGTAATACCTGCTAATGAATGGTCTGAAACAAATGTTGCTGGAGTGTACTCTTTAGGTGATGCCTCAGGTGTGCCACAACTTACACCTGTAGCTATCAAGACAGGTAGATATCTAGCTCGTAGATTATTTAATGGCGAAACTAATCTAAAAGCTAATTTGGAATATATCCCTACAGTGATCTTCTCGCACCCTGCTATTGGTACAGTTGGCTTGACTGAAAAAGAAGCTAGAGATAAATATGGTGATGAAAATGTAAAAGTATACAAATCTCGCTTTACAGCACTATATTGTGCTATTTCAGGACATAGAATGCCTACTGTTATGAAACTAGTAGTAACAGGTGATAATGAAAAAATTGTCGGATGTCATATGATTGGTCTAAATGTTGATGAGATGCTACAAGGGTTTGCAGTCGCTATCAATATGGGTGCTACTAAGCGTGACTTTGATGATACCATAGCTATCCACCCTACTAGCTCTGAAGAGCTTGTGACTTTAGTTTAAGGAATATCCTATGATATTAACTACAGCAGATACTCTTGGTAAAAGAGAAATTATAGAATACAAAGGTCTAGTTACAGGAATAATTGTAAGAACACCAACTATAACTCAAGGTATCTTGGGAGGCTTAAAAAATATAATAGGTGGTAAAAATACTTCCTATACCAATGTCTGTAAAGAAGCTAGATTGCATGCTGAACAAGAAATGATAAATCAAGCCAAAGAATTAGGTGCTAATGCTATAGTTGCTATTCGTTATGATTCAAGCAGTCTTGGAGGTAATACTAGTGGTACTGAAGTTTTTTGCTATGGTACTGCTGTCGTTGTAAGGTAATTAATTATTTTTTTAGTTTTCAAAAATATAATCTTTGCTATTCATTTCTAATTGTTTTTAAGTTTTAAATGCTCTATGATGATTTTTTGACCTTTTTAAAAAGGTTAACTTATATTGTTTAAAATAGGAGAATAATTGTGACTATTAGTGATGTGACTCATTCGAAAAATAATAATATTACACCATTTTGGGTTCTTTGGACTTTGGAGTTATGGGAGAGATTTGGTTATTATGGTCTACAAGCTATATTAGCTATATATTTTGCTAGAAAATTAGTTTTCAGTGATGCCGAAGCAATGTTAATCTTTGGTTCTTTTTCGGCATTATTATATGGAGGTCCATTAATCGGTGGTTGGATTGGCGATAGCTACCTTGGTGCAAAGCGTACAATATTTATTGGCGCTGGGATTTTATTTTTATCATATATATCACTTAGTTTTAGTACATTTATTGCCGAGTATCTAGGCAGTACAGAAAAGACGGTTGTTATGTACTCACTAGCTGGTGTTGCTATTGGTGGGGGTCTCTTTAAAGCTAACCCTACTTCTTTAATCTCTAAGTTATTTGAAAAAGGTGATCCTGCTTTAGATGGGGCTATGACACTATATTATATGGCTATTAATATTGGTTCTTTTGTATCTATGCTTCTTACCCCTATAGTAGCGGCTAAATATGGTTATCTTCATGCTTTTTTATGTTCAGCTATTGGGATGTTTCTAGGATTAATTAGCTACACTATTTTCTATCCGAAAATTAAAAGAATCTCAACAGAAGCTGGTAGACAGAAGATGTCTTGGTTTAAGGTTTTTGTGGTACTTTTAGGAGCTTGTATAGCAATCTTTATAATAGGTAATATACTTGAGAATACTACTTTGTGTACTAGTATAGTTGTTGTAATAGCGATACTTGCTTTGGTATATTTTTTTATACAAATGTTGAAACAAGCTGAGCATGAAAGAAAAAGGATGATTGTAGCTTTGATATTAATTATTCAAGGAATTATCTTCTTTGTATTGTATCAGCAAATGCCTACTTCTCTTAATTTCTTTGCAGTTAATAATGTCGATCCTCACTTTTTAGGCATGAATGTACACGGTGAGCAATGGCAGGTACTTAATCCTCTAGTAATAGTATTAATGTCACCAATCCTATCGGTTGTGTATAATAAAATACCTGGAACTCATGTCACAAAATTTTGTTTTGGTATGACTTTATGTGCATTAGCATTTTTAGTACTATACTTTCCACAATTTACCGCGACTAATGGTGTAGTATCTGGTTGGTGGTTAGTTGCAAGTTACTTCTTCCAATCTACTGGTGAGCTTCTAATCTCAGCATTAGGTTTATCTATGGTTGCTGAACTATTCCCAAGAAATATGAGTGGTCTTGCACAAGGTATGTGGCTACTTACTACAATGGTGGCTGGTCCAATTGGTGGTTATGTAGGTGCTTTGACAGCTCCAGCAGCAGGTACTGTATTTACGAAGGTCGAAGGACTAGCTGTTTATGGTCATGTCTTTTAAACTATAGGTATTTTTGTCGCTGTAATTGCTGCTATTATGTGGATTGCTCGCGGATGGCTAAATGCTATTATCGAGAGTACTAGAGTACATTTTGTATCAGAAGGTACTCATGGTATGCACGAAGAGACTGCTGTTTTACCTACACAAAATAATTAATCTTTTGCCTTTGGTTTTCTAACACTTTTATTTTGATGTATTTTTTGTCTAATTTTTTTAGCAAAATCATTCTTATTAGAAGGTTTTTTGTTGTTATTGTTCTTTTTTGCTCTTTTTGCAGCTATTATCTTAACTTCATCGATTTTCTTAGCTTTGGTTTTGTGTGACATACTTGTTATAGGTACATTATGAGTTGCCTCAAAGCCTTCTAGTTCTTCTCGTGGTAAAAGATGCCCGATCAGATGTTCAATGTTTGATAAAGATTCGACTTCATCAGCACTTACAAGAGAAATTGCTAAACCCTCTTGTCCTGCTCTGCCAGTTCTACCTATTCTATGGACATAGTCTTCAGCGACATTTGATAAATCAAGATTTATCACACAAGGAAGTTGGGCAATATCAATTCCACGAGCTGCAATATCAGTAGCAACTAAGACATTTATATCATTAGATTTAAAATCAGCTAAAGCTTTAGTACGAGCAGTTTGACTTTTATTACCATGAATAGCACTACTACTAATGCCAGCATTATTTAACTTTTCCGAGATTTTATTTGCTCCATTTTTAGTCCGCGAGAAAACTAGTACTTGATGTAGATTCTGATCTTTTATTAGTGAGATTAGCGCATTAATTTTATTTGATTTATCTAATGTATAAATTTTCTGAGTAATCTTTTTGACCGTCGTATTTACAACATCGGCTGATACAAACTGGGGATTATTTAGAAATTCATTAGCAAGATTTTTTATCTCTGATGAAAATGTTGCTGAGAACATTAGTGTTTGTAACTTTTTCGGTAAAAGGTTATGGATTTTTTTTAAATCATTAATGAAACCCATATCTAACATTCTGTCTGCTTCATCTAAAACAAAGGTATTTAAACTATCAAACTTGACAGCATTTTGACTATATAAGTCAAGTAATCTTCCAGGAGTAGCTATCAAAATCTCGACACCTTTACGTAATTTCATCATTTGAGGATTAATACTCACTCCACCAAATATTACTGCTGAACGAATATGTGTATTTGCGGCATATATTTGAATTTGTTCTTGTATTTGTGCTGCTAACTCTCTTGTAGGAGTTAGGATTAATGTTTTGATCCTATTTGCTTGAGCTTTGGGTTGATCAAGAAGTCTTTGGATAATTGGTAATGTAAAGCCTGCTGTTTTTCCTGTTCCTGTTTGAGCTGATGCCATAACATCATTACCCTTTAGAACTATTGGTATCGCTTGTGCTTGAATAGGAGTTGGTTTTGTATAACCCTTCTTTTCTAAAGCGCTACATATTAAGGAATTTAAACCTAAATCTGAGAATTTCATGAATATTTTGTTTCCGATATTTATAAACCTAGCTATATTAACACTAATAGCTGGGATTTACTCTATAAAGATGATTTATTAAATAATATAATACATTCTAATAAATTTAGTTATAGTATAATAAATTTGATGATGAAAGATAAATATTGCTCTAAATTAGGTAAAAGTGTCCAAGAACATCTCATCAAGTTAGGTTTAGAGCAACCTAGAGAATTTAACCTTGATAATGATAATAAAATAACCATAATCACCAAAGCATACCGACAAATCTTAGATGCTCTCGGCTTATACACAGATGAATTTGAAAAAACTCCATTTAGAGTAGCGAGGATGTTTACTCAAGAAATATTTAATGGACTTGATTATGCTAATTTCCCTGCTTGTGCTTTATACGAGAACGAGTTTAACTATACTGGTGTGCTAACTCAAAAAAATATAACTATAATGTCATTTTGTGAGCACCATTTTGTACCTTTTGAAGGTACTGCAGAAGTTTCTTTTATTCCTAAAAATAATAATATTATAGGGCTTTGTCGTATAAATAGCATTTGTGACTTTTTTTCCAGACGCCCACAAATACAAGAAAGAATGACCGCTCAAATATTTGAGGCCTTAAAATTCATTTTATCGACAGAAGATGTTAGTGTGAAAATTAAGGCAAAACATGCTTGTGTCTCACTTAGAGGGGTAAATAATCAAAATTCTCAAACATATACACAAATGGTTGGTGGAGTTTTTGCTAAATAAAAATGATATTAAGATGAGTAGTTTATTAGATATTGGATGTTTGTTTTTAATTGCCTTGATTATTACTTGTATATTTTCAAAAGGTTATTTGAGATATTTTATTGTTGCATTAACGATTGTCTATTATCTTATAGGTAATGGGGTTTTAGGGACCATTTTAGCCTTACCACTTAAATCAGAATCTACTGATATAAAAGCTTGTGCAAACACTAAAGGGATTATCCTCTTAGGTGCTGGTATCAATAATTTTCGGTAAATTAGAACCTGCTTTAAGTGCATATGATCGTATACTTAAGACTGCTGAAGTATATCACCAACACCCACAGCAAATTATTATAAGTGGAGGAGCGCCTTTCGGTGAAAAACTCTCAGAAGCTGAAATCTATGCTGACGTTCTAGATAAACTAGGTATTCCAAAATCAAAAATTATTCTCGAGAAGAATTCTAAAAACACTTATCAAAATGCTGAATTTATTAAGAAAATCTTGATGAATGATAAAAATACTTACTGTTTGGTTACCGGTGGAATTCATTATAAAAGAGCAAAAATTATTTTTGATAAATTTGCTATAAATACTATTAGTATAGCCTCATCAAAGTTTGTGCCAAATATTAAAATACTTCCAAATGCTTATAACTTCTACATAACTCAAAATATAGTTCATGAGTATTTAGGAATTATAAGAATTTATCTATCATCATTTTAATTACGATATTATTAGTTATACTTTATTTATATAAAGTATATAATAACTAAGTAGGACAATTTTATCTAAAAGAGCTGTTATAAAATCTAACAAAGAGATATAATATTAAAAATCATTTAACTAATGTTAAAGGAAAGTTATGTTTTTTAAAGATATATTTTAAAAAATTATGATTATTTTTAGTGTTGCAATAGGTTTTTTATTTATATTTCTAAATACATCAAACGCAAAAGAGAAAAACAACTCAGAACCTATTTTAGAAATAGTCTCATTTGAAACTGCTAAAAATACTACTACTGAACAGGTATTGCAAGCATCAGATAAAGTAACACAAGATCTACAAGGATCAAATGGCTTTATAAAAAGAACTTTGACTCAAAATACAAATAATCCTAATCAATGGGTTGATATCATTGAGTGGCAATCAATCAAAGATGCCCACTCCTCTATGGATAAAGCTGTAGCAGATAAAGATTTACAAGTATTTCTTAAGTTGATGAAAAATGGCTCTCGAGTTTATCAAACAAAATCAGAATATTTAAGTATAAAATCTCAAACTGAATAATTTTTAAGATTATTTCTATATTTATAGACGCTATAAAAAAATTTAAATTCATACTCAACAAAATCTAGGATTATTAAATGTTTAAAAATATAAAATCTTTAATTTTATTTTGCTTACTTATGAGTGGTTGTTATGCTCAAACAATTAATGTCGCTGCTGCACAAATGATTATTAAACAACAATCATTTGATGAATTTGCTAGCGATATCAAAAGATTGGCTAAACAAGCTAAAGATCAAGGTGCTGAGATTGTTGTTTTTCCTGAAGATAATTCAGTTAATCTAATTGATGATTTACCATGGAATAAACAAAGTATTATAAAACTTAGTGAGTATTACAGTCAAACTAAAAGCTTCATAGCTAACTTAGCTAAAGAATACAGTATGATTGTTATAGGTGGAACTATTGCTAAAAATGATAACGGTAAAATCTCTAATACTGTTTTGATAGGATTACCTGATGGTCAAATAATAGAAAATGACAAAATTTATCTAACCCCAGAAGAAAGAAGTATTGGTTATAATAAGTTTGGTAAAAATATTCTAGTACTAGATTATAAAGGTACGAAGATGGCTATATTGATCTGCTATACTAGTGAGTTTCCAAATATTTCTTTAGAGCTTGCAAAAATAAAGCCTGATATCATTATAGTACCGTCATATACCAATGATTTATATGGTTTAAATAGAGTTCATAATGCTGTAAAAATGCTCTCAATTCAAAACTTTGCTTATGGAGTTATTGTGGGGATGGCTTCTGGCTTTGATAAGCAAAATACTCAAGGTATTGATGGTGTCAGTCAAATTCTTTTTACCTCACCACAAAATAAGGCTTTTGCATTAAATCATCTAAGTAGAGGAAACTTCAATAAAGAAGATGTAGTAGTTGAAAATCTTGATATAACAAAGTTACATCAAGCCCATAAAAACTATGATGCTTTTCCAAATGAGGATATTAAATATAACCAAAATTTAACCATTAAATCAGTAAGTATCTAATACCTAAAAATCTAATGCTAAAACCAATAATTTTAACTGTTATATTCAGTTATTTGCTATAATCTTGTTATATTAATTTTTTAGAAGTAATTATGAAATATACTAAATTAGGTAAAACTGGAATTGATATTAGTAGGATATGCCTTGGTACGATGACATGGGGACGTCAAAATACTCAAGCTGAAGGTTTTGAACAAATGGATTATGCTCTTTGCTCAAGGTATCAACTTTGGGGATACAGCAGAAATATATGCGATTCCCCCTACTGTTAAGACTTATGGTAAAACTGAAGAGATAATCGGTAACTGGTTTAAAACAAGGCAAAAACGTAGTGATGTTATATTAGCAACTAAATTCTCGCCGATGACATGGGCTAGAAATGAACAAAACCCTATCACAAATAAGGTAAATATTATCGATGCCGTAGATAATAGTCTAAAACGCCTAAAGACTGATTATATCGATTTATACCAATTCCACTGGCCAACAAATAGACCTCACTATCATTTTGGTAATTGGTGGGATTTTGAACCTCTAGTAGGGCAACAAAATAAACAACGTATAGTTGATAATATCCATGAAATTCTAGTTACTTGCGATGAGTTAGTTAAGGCTGGAAAGATTAGACACATAGGTCTGTCAAATGACTCTGCATGGGGAATTAATCAATTTATCAAACTTGCAGAAAAACATAAACTACCACGTCTAGCAAGTATTCAGCATGAATATAATCTTAATCGTCGTAGAGATGAAACAGATATTATGGAGACTTGTGCTCTTGAAGAAATATCATATCTTGCATGGTCACCACTTGAGCAAGGAGTGCTAACAGGCAAATATCGTAATGGTGCTCGCCCTGCTGGCACTAGAATGTCTGCTGAAATTCTAGATGGCCAAGAAGATCGCTATGCTTTTAGATTTGCTACCAACGATGATGCTGTGACAGCGTATATTAATGTTGCAAAAAAACATAACCTTGATATTTGTCAAATGGCTATCGCTTTTACGATTAGAAAAGCATATATGAGTTGTAGTATAATTGGTGCTACATCTATGGAGCAGCTAAAAACAAATATTGAAGCGATTAATTTAAACCTATATGATGAGGTTTTAGCTGATATTGAAAAAGTTAGAAGAAAATATCCAATACCGTTTTAACAATAGATTTAAAACATTGTCGAAAAAAATCCTTCTAATCTTAATATGGTTAAGTGCAGTAGCATTTTATATGTATACTCGTATGATAAATACTTCACTTTCCGCATTTTCTATACCTTTGATAAATCAATATGGATTTTCTAGTATTGACATTGCTTTTGCTATATCAATATACAGCATCGCAATGCTAATGATGAAAATACCTGTTGGAGTTATAGTTGATAGATATGGTATTGATATCCCTGTAATGATTGCGATGGCAGTAGTTCTAATTGGAACTATAATTTTTGCTTTCCCTATTAACTCAGCTACTCTACTAGCTTCTCGATTTATTATAGGTGTCGGTACAGCTTTTGCTATGATGAGTACGTATAGACTGACAAGTATTATTCTTAATAAGCGTCTATTCAGGTTTTATTTATTTCTTTGGCTCGTTAGCAGTTTCTATTTCAGGAGCTCCGCTAAATTATGCTGTTAAGCAATACAATTATACTTACATAGTTTTGACATTAGCAAGTATTATGCTTGTCATATTGATGCTCTACTCTATTAGCAGATTTAAATATGGTAAGATTCCTAGAAGCGATGATATCAAATCATTTAGTGATTATTTTGCTGGTATTAATGATATTTTCAAAGATAGACAAATAATCTTTACGATACTTTATGCTAGTCTTTTTACCTGTGTATTTTTTAACACTATTGGCTATTGGGGAAATACTATTTTACTAAATACTAAGCTAGCTAGTCAACAAGCTGGTTTAATAGGTTAATAGCATTGCATCACTTGCTTCTGGTATAGCTTCAATCGTTGTTGGTCTAATTATTGCTACTCAATTTCTCAAAAGAAGTCATATCTTTATTTTTACATCGTTAGCTAGTATTTCAGTTATTATGATCTTTTATACCAATATCACTAATATTTATATACTTAGTTTGGCTGCGTTGTTTTTTGGTATTGGTTTTGGCTTTACAGGTATAGTTTTTGATACTGCAAATAAACGTAAGCAAAGTTATCTTGTAAGTATACTATCGCTTCTTTTTTTGGTTGAATATATCTTAAATAGTATTATTAACCCACTAGCTGCCTATATTCAAGAAACTTTGGTAAATTATGCTTTTACTACTTTTTTGAGTTATAAAATAGCTTATGGTTTATTCTTGGGTTTGCTAATCATTGCTAATATTTTAAGCTTTTATATAAAACCACAAAAAGTTTAGTCAAATACTCAAGAAGTTTTTCAATGTTGCTAAGCCATATTCTGTCAAATATGCTTCTGGATGATATTGTACCCCAAAAATCTTTGCATTTTGATGAGCAAAAGCCATAATTTCATGATTATCGGTTGCAGCTAAAGTAATCAAAGGCTCTTTAATATCATTAACAATTAATGAATGATAACGTGTTACAGCAAATTTCACTGGATGATCTTTATATAATGCTGATGATTGAAGCTGTTTAATCTCGGAGAGTTTGCCATGGTATATTTGTTTAGCTTTTATGATTTTTGCACCATAATATTGAGCAATAAGCTGATGACCTAAACATATTCCTAACAAAGGTAATTTTTTTTGCTGACAGTATTCAATAATTGGATAGATATTTTTAAGCTCATCCGGGTGACCTGGTCCTGGACCAATAATGATATGAGAATATTGGTCAATATTATCAATTTGCTCATCAGTTTTTAGCATCGACACTTGATAGCCAAGATAAGTTATATAATCGACAATCGTACTACTAAATGAATCATAATGATCGATATATAAAACCATCTTAAATCCCCAAATACGCTGGTATCAAACCTCTAACACTATTGATAAGATATATTTTATCAGCGGTTTTTAGATCATTTAAATTTAGGCTTTTTGCTTGCAGTTTACCTTGTTTGATTAATGATTTTCTCGCGATACCGGCTAAAACACCATCTTCTAATTTTGGCGTGTAGAATTTATCATTTTTCTCAATAATTATATTATGAAATCTAGTTTCAGTAATATTATCTTTTTCATTTAGATAAATAAGTTCACAATTTTTATCTTGAATATACTTTTGATGCATTTGAGTATAAAAGCCTCGTGTCGAGTTATGAGTAGTTTTGTGCTGAAATAATTTATTAGCTGAGTTTATTTTCTCAGGACAAATTATTAGCTTAATAGCTTGTTGGTTGGTAGTATCAATTTGAGTATGCTCAATAATTATAGATTTATCATAATGATATTCTATACGGATTTTATATTCTTTATCATCAGTTAATTTCTCTACATAGTCATATAGTTGATCTCTAATCTTGCAAATATCAATATCAAAAAATAACTGTCTAGCAGAGTCCTCAAGCCTCTCTAAATGTAGCTCTAAATCTCTAAATTGATTACAGTAATAAAGGCTCTCAATTAAGCAAAAATCTGGCTGATAAATTTGGCGTATAAAGTTTATCTTGGTATTCATTTCTTGCCATTCTGACTGTACATCCGAATATACCGTGATACCGCCACCTACGCCAATTTGTAAGTTATCTCGATATTTTTGAATAGTACGAATAGCAACATTAAAGCACATATCATTATTTGGCATAATATAGCCAATGCTTCCGGTATAAACTCCCCTTTTACCTTTTTCTATTTGTTTGATTAGTTCCATAGTTCGTTTTTTAGGAGCTCCTGTAATCGAACCACAAGGAAATAAGCCATCTAGAATCTTCCTAAAAGATATTTGTTTATCTACTTTTGCTGAAATTTGCGAAGTCATTTGTAGTAGATTTTTGTATTTCTCTATTGAGAAAAGTTTATCTACCTTAACAGTATGAGTTTTTGCAATAGCAGATAAATCATTACGCAAAAGATCAACAATTATTAAGTTCTCTGCCCTATTTTTATCACATAAGGCTAATTCTTGATATATCTTTAGATCTTTCAATTCATTGCCAGTAAGCCTTGCTGTACCTTTCATTGGGTTAACAACCAAATTTTCAGCATCTTTTTTAAAGAAAAGTTCAGGTGATATTGATATTATATCTGGGTTTAAAAATGGTAAATATGCAGCATATTTAACTGATTGTTGTTGTTTGAGCTTATTGTACAACTCATAGCTAGTAAGCTTTGTAGTAGCTAAGATATTTTTAGTTAAATTAATCTGATAGCTTTCACCATCGATAAGTGCTTGTTGAACTTTGTCAAAGCTTTTTTGATAGTCTGCAAAATTAAGGCTATCTATCATCATATCTATGTTTTTATCTGAAATTAAATCATCTGGGATTTCGTTTGAGTAATCACTAAAAGCGACAAAATGAAGTAATTTACTATCATCAGGATCACGTAAATCATAAAGATTGTTATTAAGGTAATAACTGGCTTCATAGCTTAAATATCCAACTAGATATAACCTTTGCTGCTGAAGCTTTTCTAATTGATAAAAAGCTAACTCAAGTGTCTCCTTACTATTAGCTATAACCTCTGCAATCGGATTATAAAAATAATATTTTTGTTTATCAGTTAGAGTATCTTCAAGAATTGCAAATTGTGGTAATTGGTTATTACTCATGATTAATCATTTCTTTTATTTTTTTTCTATTAGTTTTACCTGTTGTAGTTATTGGGATTTCATCAATATAAATAATTCCATCTAATTTTTTGTATTCAGCTATATAATTTCTTAGCTGGTTATTTATAAACTCTAATGAGTATTGTTGCGATGCTACCAAATATGCCCAAACAGTTTCTCCCCATATTTTATCCTTTTTAGAAGTAACTATGCAATTATCAATATTTGGTATTTTTAAAATTGCTGTTTCTAATTCAAACGGAGATATATTAGAGCCGCCTTTAATAATTATATCCTTATAGCGACCATAAAAACTAAGCTCATAGCTTTGGTGATCAAAACTACCAATATCTCCAGTTTCTAACCACTCAGTTTCGATATTTAGAGGTAGCATATTATTTTTGATGAAGATTTTACCATAGTTACTATTTTCAAATTTAAGTATTTTTACTTCAGTATCTGAGAATATTTTAACTTTATTAACTGTATTAGCAGATATATTTTGACCATAACCAAAGACTTCTGTCATACCTATACCATTTAGTAATGGTAAGCCTAATTTATCTTTTACAGCTGTTACTAAGCTTATACTAGCGACATCACCAGCAACACTTAGGTAGCGTAGGTTATGATTTTTGTTAATATTTTGCTCTAACAAAAAATGATACATTATCGGTAACAATGCTAAAGCGGTTACACTATTTTGGTTAATAATCCGTGCTACTAACTTAGCATCGAACTCGCGGATTATTGTTATATCTAATCCTATAGCTAATGCTGGTAAAATTTGATAAGAAAAAGCAAAAGCATGATTTATCGATAATGCTACTAGCAAATGATCATCTTGTTTGAGACCTAAATCAGCGATTCTATCATTAGCATATTTAATTATCTGATCAATTTTATGAAGATATTTTTGATAAAATCCTGTTGTCCCTGAGCTTACATGTGCTGTAAGAGCTTTAGCATGAGTTATATAATCTTGTGTATATTCAAGGCTCTCAAAAAAACATGTTGCATTTTCTATATATAATTTATTTACTTCAAGATTAGATATTTTATCTGTGATAAACAAACTATCACCATCTACTATTGCTGCTAGCTCGTTATCGACTAATCTTGGGTTGATTGGTACAAAAAGATCTATATCAGCTATCCAACTAGCTATATACAAACTCACTAATAATGGTGAATTTTTAAGATTTGAATATACTTTCCTATAGCCATAAGATTCCAAAAATCTCGCTAGACTATATGATATTTGTAGAATTTCAACATAGTCATATCTTTTATCTTCAAAGAAGATATAGTTATTTTTGCCATAATTTTTAATATTTGCCAAAAATTTATCGAGCTGAATCATTTTTTGTAGCAATTAATTATCTTAGTATTTGCTGATATAATATCTTAAATATAAAAATTTACCTGTAATTTTACCTAACAAATGAAACAATCTTTATTTTTAAATGATGTTAAAATATATGTGAGTCTTGGTTGCTCAGGAGAAGAAAGAGCCTACAAACAAATGATAACTCTTGATCTAGAGCTAGAATTTAGCCAAAATTATAGAGCTAGTGATAGTGATAATCTTGAAGAAACTATTTGTTACTACACTCTAAGAAATAATATCCAACAATTTTGTGATAGTATCAGCTGTAATCTTATAGAGTATTTAGCTAAACAAATTTATCTATTTATTCAAAAAAACTATAGTGATATAACTATCAAATACTTGAAAATTAACAAAAAGCCCCCAGTTTCTCAAATAGAGTCAGCTTGTTTTATAATTAGGAACTAGTGTGCAATATATTATAGGAATTGGAACAAATATTGGTTTTACTATCGAAAATATTCATCTTGCAATAACTGCACTAGAATCGCAACAAAATATAAGAATCATCAGAAAAGCAAGCTTATACAGTAGTAAAGCTGTCCTTAAAGAAGACGCTCCTAAAGAATGGGATATTAGATTTTTAAATACAGCTGTAAAAATTAGCTCTTCACTAAAGCCTGATGAACTTTTAGTACTCTTAAAAGACATAGAATTAAAAATAGGTAGAGACCTAAATGCTCCTGCATGGTCACCTCGAGTAATTGATTTAGATATTCTTGCTGCTGAAGATCTAATTTTAGAAACAGACAAACTTACTATTCCTCATAAAGAACTAATTAATCGTAGTTTTGCGTTGGCTCCTTTATTAGAATTATCAAAGGGTTGGCATCACCCTAAATATGTTGAATGGGATCTTAATATAAGATTAAAAGAATTAGGTGAGATAGTAAAACTTAAACAAACTCTTGCAAATACAATACGTATGGGTATAGTTAATCTGTCAAATCAATCTTTTTCAGATGGTAATTTTGATGATAATCAACGTAAATTAAACCTTGATGAGCTAATACAAAGTGGTGCTGAAATTATTGATATCGGAGCTGAATCGACTAAGCCTGATGCCAAGCCTATATCGATTGAAGAAGAATTTAACAAATTAGATGAATTCCTAGAATACTTTAAATCACAACTGGCAAATTTGATTTATAAACCATTAGTCAGTATTGACACACGCAAACTAGAGGTAATGCAAAAAATTCTCGCTAAGCATCATGATATTATCTGGATGATAAATGATGTTGAATGTAATAATATTGAGCAAAAAGCACAGCTTATAGCTAAATATAATAAAAAGTATGTTATAATTCATAATTTGGGTATTACAGATAGAAATCAATATTTAGATAAAGAAAATGCTATAGATAATGTTTGTGATTATATTGAGCAAAAAAAGCAAATTCTTCTAAAACATGGTATAGCACAACAAAATATTTATTTTGATATTGGCTTTGGTTTTGGTAAAAAATCAGATACCGCTAGATACTTATTAGAGAATATCATCGAGATAAAAAGAAGATTAGAATTAAAAGCATTAGTTGGTCACTCACGTAAGCCATCAGTTTTAGGATTAGCAAAAGATAGTAATTTAGCAACTTTAGATCGAGCTACAAGAGAGCTTTCAAGAAAATTAGAGAAACTAGATATTGATATTATAAGAGTACACAAGATTTAATAAGGAAATATTATGCCATACAATCCATCATTAGAAGCATTATTAGACACTCCTGAAATAAGAAGAATTAAAAAGCTTGATTTAACACAACAGCGTGAAATTTTTACTAGTCTTTCGGTAGAACAGCTTAAGCGTTTACCGCGTCCTGATATTCTTGAAGAAGATATTAAGCTAGAAAATAATACCATACTAAGGCATTATCAACCTAAAAAATCCTCTAATAAAGCTGTACTTTTTATCCATGGTGGTGGATGGTGCTTAGGTTCGATAAATACTTATGATCATGTATGTAGGTACCTATGTGATCAAGGAAATTTAAATATCTTCTCGCTAGAATATGGTCTAGCACCTGAACAAAAATATCCAGCAGCTGTTGATCATGCTTTGTACGCTTACGATTGGCTATATCAAAATATCAATAAATTTAAAATTTCTGCTGAAAATATCTTTGTAATGGGTGATAGCGCTGGAGGTAATCTAGTGACTATAGTTTGTCATGAACGTCAAGAAAATATGCCAAAAGCACAAATTTTGGTCTACCCTGCTGTTGATATGTATACGAAATACGATAGTAATAAAAAATTTGATGAAAACAAATATCATTTAACTACAGAATGGTGTGAACTATTCCTCAAAGCGTATATAGGTGAAGATGTTATGTCAGAGCCTAAAAAACTTAGACATCCTACAATATCTCCACTTTTTTATAAAGATACAAAGCAGCCAGATACTCTAATTGTAGCAGCTACTCATGATATCCTAATAGATGGTATTTATGCTTATGAAGAAAAATTAAAACAGCAAGGAACTTATGTTGAAACTTACTACGATGATGAAATGTTTCATGGTTTCATGGGCATACTTGGTATAACTCCGTTTGAAAATCCTAAAATAGCTTTGAATAAGGTGATTGAGTTTATAAACAAAAGATAAATATTGGTTTGATATATGACTCCATTTTTTAAAACTGATAAAAAATCTGGCGAAAAATCAGAAGAACTTATTAAAAGATTTAATGACTTACCTGCTTTTGTTGCAACTGGTGGTGAGATAGTTTTTGTCTCAGATGATTTTCTTGAAGTACATCTGAAATTTAATCTGACAGAAAATACCAAAAACTATCATGGTACTGGATTTGGTGGTGCTATATATTCGTCTTTAGATCCAATTTACCCATTACAGTTATGTAATATCCTTGGTGATGATTATGTAGTTTGGGATTTATCAGCAAATATAGATTATGTTAGACCAATTACAGATCATGTTTATGCTAGATTTTTACTATCTCAAGAGATTATCGCAAAAATAAAACAAGATGTAATAGATAAAAATAAATCTGTAGTTAGCTTACCAGTCTGCTATGAAGATACTGATAATAATATTTATGCTGAAGCAACCAAAACTATATACATAGCTGATAGAGAATATTTTAATAGTCGTAAAAAATAATTAGGCTAATTTAAATTTAATTATAGAATATCTACCAAATTTTTAATGATTGTTTGTTTATGGTACAATCCGCTATGAAATTGTTTAAAAGTTCTTCTCTTTTTATACGATAATATAAGCTATTGGTATTAGTTACTTTACAAAAATATGCTCAATGAAAAACTTCTATTAAGACCTAAAGCTGAACTTCATCTACATATAGAAGGTACTATAGAACCAGAAATGATGTTTCAATTAGCTCAAAGAAATAATGTTAAGCTTAAATATAATTCAATAAAAGAGATTAGCAAAGCTTATGTATTTAATAATCTTCAAAATTTTTTAGATTTATATTATCAAGGTGTGTCTGTATTAATTACAGAACAAGATTTTTATGACATAACTTATTCTTATTTGGTGAAAGCACATAAAGATAATGTAACACATACAGAAATATTTATAGATCCTCAAGTACACTCTGAGCGAGGAATATCTTTATCAGTAATATTTAATGGAGTTACTCAAGCTATCAGAGAAGCTGAAAAAAACTTTGGTATAAAAACTAGTGTAATAGTGTGTTTTTTACTTCATTTATCACAAGATCATGCTCTAAGATATTTTGAGAAATTAATGGATTTTCATGATAGGTTTATAGGTATAGGTTTAGATGGCTATGAGTTCGGAAATCCACCTTCTAAGTTTAAAAAACTCTTCGAAATAGCCAAAAAAGAAGGGTTATATTTAACTACACATGTTTCAGAACCTGTTGAGTATATTTGGGAAGCTATAGATGTTCTAGGTGTTAATAGAATAGATCATGGTAACTCGATTCTAGAAGATGAAACATTAATTCAAAGAGTTATAAAAGATAACATACCTTTGACAATGTGTCCATTATCTGATAAGTTCTTAAAGACTAATAGCAATTCATCTAGCCATCCTGTAGGTATACTTCTTGAGAAAGGTGTTAAAGTCACTATTAACTCAGATGATCCAGCATATTTTTCAGGTTATATTAATGAAAACTATAGGCAAATATCTCAAGCTCTAAAATTATCAGAAGATCAAATTATTAAGCTTATTAACAATAGTTTAGAGTCTAAGTTTATTTGACAATGACTTTATTGAATATATCTGATTAGAAAACAGAATTAATAAGAAATGACTAAAAATCAAGTAAATATATAACAAAGATCTCTATCTTACTCTTAGATTAATATGTCTATTTAAAAGCATTTATAATTGACTGTTTTGTGATTTGCTTTAATAAATCAATCTCTTGATAAGTACTATTGAATGGTGGTAGCCAGTAGATAGTATTTCCTAGTGGTCTTAATAATGCGCCTAATTTTATAGCTTCTCGATAGACATCTAAGCCAGCTCTTTTTTTATCAATATTTAAATCTGCTGCGATAACTGCTCCAATACCTCTAACGTTTTTTATAATAGGTAATTGCTCTTGTAGCTCAAGAAAAGATTCACTAAATTGTTTTTCGAGATCTTTAACATTAGTAAGTATATTTTCTTCTTCAAATATATCTAATACTGCATTTGCTACCACAGCTCCTAAAACATTACCACTATGAGTATGTGAATGTAAAAAGGCTTTAGTTAACTGATCATCATAAAACATCTCATAATATTGATTTTTTGTCAAAACAATACTAAAAGGTATAATCCCAGAGGTTAGCCCCTTTGATACACACAAAAAATCAGGCGTGATATCTAGATATTCATAAGCAAAAAGTTTACCCAATCGCCCTAGTCCAGTCATTATCTCATCAAAAATAATATAAATATCATTTTCCTTACACCACTTACAAAGTATATTTAAATAATCTTTGCTATAAATCAACATACCCCCAGCACCTTGGCAGATTGGCTCTACTATTAAAGCATTAATAAATTCTTTGTGTTGCTCAAGATATTGTTGCGATTTATTCCAATACCTTTCAGCATTTGCCCATAGCGGATCATTTTTGCCAGTAACATAGGGAATATTTTTTAGCTTAAAACTATCAAATAATAATGGTTTATATGGATCAGAATATAAACCACAATCACTGACACTCATAGTTGCTAAAGTCTCACCATGATATGAGTTTTCAAGGCATACAAACTTAATTTTTTTAGTTTGATTTTGAAAGCTTCTAAGGTGTATTGTCATCTTTAGAGCTATCTCTACAGCACAAGATCCATCACTTGCGTATAAAGTTTTATCCATACCTGTCAAATTACAAATTCTTTGACTAAACCTATCTATTTCATCATTTGTAGTATTTGCAAATATCGTATGCTCATATTTATCTAGTTGTTTTTTAAGCTTATCTATTATGTATGGATGTCTATGTCCAAGAGATTTACACCACCAACTTGAAGTAGCATCAAAAAGCTTTCTATTATCTTTAGTGTAGATATATCGCCCTTCCGTTCTATAAACATTCAAAGGTGGAGATTTTTCAAAGTCTTTCATTTGTGTGCATGGATGCCATATGTTTGAGCTATACATATTGTAAACCTTTTGTAAAATATTAAGTTGACATAAATTGTACACAAGATATAAAATACTTTACAACTTTAAAAAACTTTTTTATAAAAAATGACATTACAACAAATCAAAGAAATTTACTCAAGACCATTAACAGAATTAATTTTACAAGCTTTAGAGATTCATAATAAAAATTTTGGTAATGATATCGAGTTATGCTCACTAAAAAGTATCAAAACTGGTACTTGCCCAGAAGACTGTAAATATTGTCCTCAAAGTGGTCATTATAATACTAGTATCGAAAAGCATAAACTATTAGATAAAGATAGTATATTGGCAGAAGCAAAAAATGCAAAAGATGCTGGATCTAAAAGGTTCTGTATGGGCGCTGCTTGGAAACACATTCCTAAAAAAGACTTTGATCAAGTTGCTGAGATTATCACTGAAGTCAAAAACCTTGGCTTAGAAACATGTGTGACTCTCGGAAGTATTAATGCTGATGAAGCAACTAAACTAAAGCAAGCAGGATTGGATTACTACAATCATAATCTTGATACTTCAAGAGAATTTTATCCGGAAATAATTACCACACGTAAATTTGAAGAAAGAATTGAAACTATTAGAAATGTTGCTAACGCCGATATAAATGTCTGTTGTGGTGGTATATTGGGTATGGGCGAATCTCTAGATGATAGATTTAATTTATTACTAGAGTTATTACAACTACCTGCTGCTCCAAAAAGTATTCCTATCAATACATTAATACCTGTTAAAGGAACTCCTTTAGGAGATAAGTATACAAATGCACAAATTGATAGTTTTGAATTAGTAAGATTTATTGCAACTACAAGAATACTATTTCCACAAGCACGCCTAAGGTTATCAGCAGGTAGAGAAAATATGTCTTTGGAAACTCAAACTCTATGTTTCCTTGCTGGTATTAACTCAATATTTTATGGTAATAAGTTATTAACAGAAAATAATGCTACTGTTAATTCTGATAATTTTTTATTAGCTAAGCTTGGCTTAAAATCAAATGCTGAATTATGTTAAACCTACAAGATAAATATACTCAATATCAAAGAGATAATTTATTAAGAGAGTTAACTCCTTTTATAAAAGATGACTCTATTATAGATTTTACAACTAGTGACTATTTAAATCTATCATCAGCACACAACTTAAAACATGCCATAGTAAATGGTTTTGATAAATATGGCTTTGGTAGTAAAGGATCTAATATAGTTTGTGGCTATACTGATGAGACACAACAGTTTGAACATGAGTTTGCAAAGTTTATTAACTATCCTAGAGCAATATTTTTTAGTTCAGGTTTTATGGCAAATTTAGCAATTTATTCAACACTGTTTAGTAAACATGATAGTATCTTTGCAGATAAGTATATCCATGCATCTATTATTGATGGAATCAAGCTTTCACAAGCTAAGCTAAGAAGATATAAACATCAGCAATTAAGCCAACTTCAAGATATTTATGATGGTAAAAGTTTTATAACTACAGAAGGAGTTTTTAGTACCTCAGGATCAATTACTCAACTTGATAAGCTTGCTAAAATCACACCAGAAAAGCTTATAGTTGATGAAGCTCATAGTTTTGGAGTTTTGGGTAAAAATGGTCGCGGTGCGATCAACAGCTTTCGAATAAGCTATAAAAATTGTCCAATCTGTGTTTTCCCTCTTGGTAAAGCATTTGGTGGAGTTGGTGCTGTGGTTTGTACTACAGAAGCAATTGCAGAATATCTAATACAATTTGCGCGTAACTATATCTATACAACAGCATTACCACCAATGATATTAAAAGCTGCTTTAATACAACTAAAAAACCTTGAAAATGCTAATGATAATCGAGCAAGACTTCAGCAAAATATCACTTTTTTTAATGAGTTATGTGATGCTAAAGATCTTGAGTTAGTCTCTAAAGATTTATCTCCTATTAGAAGTATTCAACTAAATAATGCTAATCTAGCAATTAGATTAAAAGATAAGCTCTTTGAGAATAAAATAATAGTATCTTGTTTTAGATATCCTACTGTACCTAAAGACCAAGCTATACTAAGATTTTCGCTACATAGTAATAATACTTTTGATCAGATTCAACAAGCTTTAAAAATTATTTCCAAAGAGGTTAAGTATGAGTATATACGATCAAATTAGAGGTAACTTTTCAAAAGCTACAGAATATTCTAAAAATTCGGCTATTCAAAATCAAGTTCGCCAACTACTTTTAGAACAAACGCTGAATTATTCAAGATTAGTGAATTATAATCATATAAATATAATCTTAAATTTAGGAGTTCGTGATTTATCTGAACCGTCGGAGTTAAATAGAATATTTTCACCTAATCAAATTGATGCTTGTGATATTGCTTTATCAAAAAATTCACATAATATGAGCAATATAAAAATGCTAAAAATCAATTTCGATAAAGATTTACGCCTACTTAAAAATGACTATGATTTAATATTTTCAAATATGTCATTTCAATGGAGTCAAAATATAGAAAAACTAATTAGAAATCTCACAAAAAAATTAAATAACCGTGCAATTTTAGCTTTTACTACTCTTCTTGATAAAAATTTTCATCAAATAAAAGATATTTTGAGAGTCAATAAAATGCATAGTTGTTCTAATATTTTAGACTTTATTAAAAGATCTAATTTAAAGTGTCTACATCATGAAGATTTATATTTAGATGTTAGATTTAATAATTTTCGAGAATTAGCAAATCATCTAAAATCTACAGGCGTTAATACATACACTGGTAATGATAACAAACAAAATTTCTCGAGTATTAGAAAGCTTTGTTTAAGCTCTAATCATATAAACCTCAGTTACCATGTTGGTCTATTTATTTGTTTTAAGGAATAAGTTATGAAAAAGTTTTTTATCATTGGTACGGATACCGAAGTAGGTAAAACATATATATCAACCAAGCTTATTGAAGTTTGTGAGCATCAGAATATTAAATCACTTTGTTTGAAACCTGTAGCGTCTGGACAAAGTCAATTTTCAGAGCTGTGTGAAGATGTAGAAAGTATTCTAAATGCTTATAAGCATAAATTTACAGCAGCTGAAATAAATTTAATTTCATTCAATCAAGCAGTTGCTCCTCATATAATTGCAGCAAAAACAAAAGTAGATATTTCTATTGAGAATCTTAAGCAATTTATCGAAGATAAGTACAATCAAGATTTAGATATTCTCTTTATTGAGGGTGCTGGAGGATTATTAACTCCCTACTCAGATCACACTACCCAGCTTGATCTAATAAAGGCTCTGCAAATACCAGTACTACTAGTATCAGCTATAAAAGTTGGTTGCATAAACCATACCTTACTAACTATAAATGAGTTAAATCGTCATAATATTAAATTAGCTGGTTGGATTGCTAATTGTAATGACTCAAATATCAAATACATTGATGAACAAATAAATACTATAGAAGAGCTATCAGGATATAAGTGTAGTGCAAAAATTTCTCGAAATGCTGATTATTTAGATTTTATAGATTTATCCAAGATACTAATATCGCCAGAAGAAAATGAATAATTCCCTTCGCTATTCTTAATAAGAATTTCGCCATTATTAGCTAAGTCAACATAGCTACAGTTATTATAAGTTTTATCTGCTAGAGCAAATGAAAATACTTTATCTTTTAGATAATTAAGTGATTCAAATTCATTTTTGAAATGTGTAAAACCTTTATCAATGAAAACTGATAAATCTTCTTTAATAGCTTTTACTATTTGTATAGTTAGGTTAGTTCGATTAGCATGGCGTTGAGATTGTAACTTTATTGATGTCCAATCTTTAGATATTTCTTCGTTATATTGCATATTAATGTTTATACCAAAACCTATAAATAGCTTAGCTCTACCATTAATTTCAGCACTAACATTTATAATAACGCCAGCAATCTTCTTATCATCCACATAGATATCATTTGGCCATTTTAATTTAGCATTCAAGTTAATATTTTTTAGAACTCTCGCAATACTGATTCCTACAACTAAGGATAAACCATTAAGTTTTGATATGTCTAGCTCTACTATTTCAAGCATAGTACAGTAAATATTTTTACCAAATGGTGAAATCCATCTACGCTTAAATCGTCCAAATCCATCTGTTTGAAATTCTGAAATAAAAATAGCACTCTCACTAAAATTAGCTTGATTTTCTATAGCATATTTTGATGTTGAATCTACAGAATAAAAGTAATTTATATTTTTGAAAAATTTAGCTAGTTCATCAACTTTTATTAGATCTAATTTTTCTTGGAGTCGATATCCAACTCTTGAGTTAGAAGAAACTGTTATTTGATAACTGTCTTTGAGTGCTTTGATATTTTTAGAAATAGCTGCTCTAGATATGCCTAATTTTTGAGCAATATCCTCACCACTTACATATTTTTCATCATCTAAAAAGGTTAATATTTGTAGCTGAGTTTTATTCATTTAACATTACTCTATTAAAAAATTATAAATTGCTACTTCTATCCAAATAAACAGCTGCAGCGCCAAAAACCTGAAAATCTCCCTCCGTTTCTGACCATTCTATTTTAATTTTTTTAGCTGATTGAGTAAAGGCAAATGTTTTAATCTCATCCCACATTGCTTTTTCAAAAAACTCTCTGGCTGATATTATTGACCCTGCGATTATTATCACTTCTGGGTCTAGAGTATACATAATAGACTTTATTGCTACTCCAAGATGTTTACCAAATTGTTTATAGATATTTATAGCATCTTTATCATTATTTCTTGCACGCTTGAGAATCTCAACACCTTCAACACCAATCTTTTTTATAAAAAATTGACCACTACAATAATCTTCTAAAATTCCATCTAGATATGGCAACATGCCAAATTCTCCAGCACCGCAATTAGAGTCTTTTAGTAAGGAGCCTTTATTTATAATTCCTCCACCAATACCAGTACCTATTGTAATACCAACAAAATTTTCATATTGTTTGCCTTTACCATATAGTCTTTGTCCAATAGCAAAACAGTTTGCATCATTATCTATAAAAACTGGTACTTTAAATTCTGCCTCTAGTATTTCCTTTAGATGAATCTCTTGCCATGATTTGATATTTTGCACATCATATACAATTCCCTTTTCTCGATCTGCAACACTAGGAATCCCAACGCCAATACCTTCTACTTCAGAGGTGAAAACTTTTGCTATAGTATTTATGACAACATCAATAACAGATTGAGCATTATGTTCTGCATCTGGTGGAATTTTGCTCAAGTAAGAGTCTAATAGATTTTCTCCACATACCCTACCAGCATTCACTTTAGTGCCACCGATATCAACACCAACCACAGTTCTATTCTTAATTTAAATTTCTTTACTCATATCACTTCAACTTATTTTAAAATAATTCTGTCAGCTTTATAGTTTTATTATCAATTAATGGCTTAGCTGTTATAGCTACATATAAAATATATACTATAGTTAGATATACAAAACACATTGCTATTCTTAAGCCTAAGATATCTCCAATATTACCAACCACTAATGGCACTATAGCACCACCAATTATCCCAGTACAAAATATTCCTGATACTGTTCCATGATGTGATTTTAAAGAATTCATTCCCAATGAGAAAACTCCTCCATACATTATTGATGTTAAGAAACCACAAACAGGGAAAAATATCAAAGCCATAGTAGCTGATCCAAACAATGCTAGAGACAATGATATTAGTTGTAAAATTAGAAATACTTTCAAAATATTTTTGACATTATATAGCTTCAATAAAACTATCCCTAAAATACCGCCAACACATTGCATGATCCAGAATAATGCTACTGTAGTATTGCCTACAGTTTCGGTATTAAAGCCATGATAGTCACTCAAGAATTTAGAAATCCAAACACTGATTCCTTGCTCTTGACCAACATAAGCAAAAATTGCTAAGAAATATATTATTACAACTTTATTTTTTAGAAGATGTAATACAGTAGCAAAACCCTCTAATTTCTCATCTTCCTTTAACTCAACTTTTGGAAACTTAATTAAACTGATAAATACCACTAACAAAAACATTACAATGGCATTAAACCAATAAATAGCAACCCAACTAAAGTTTGTTCCTGTTAGCTTATTAAAAAATAATTACTTTCTCCAGAATATGGAAGATTCATAACTAAATAAGATAGTACAAATGGACTAACAAATGATGCTCCACCAAAAAATACCTGCTGTAATACAGAGAAAAATGAGTAATTCTCCTCTCCACCAGCAACTCTTAATAAAGGCCAAAAAGCTACTTGTAGTATCGCAGCAGCTGTACCAACTGTAAATAAACTTACAATATAAGTAAGATAGCTAACTTTTAGACAGAATAAAATTGAACCCAGAGAGCCCAATAAAAAAGCAAATAAGATCATCTTTTTGGATCCATATTTCTCTAGCGCATAGCCTGCAGGAATTGAAATAATATAAGCTATAAAAAATGCAAAAGGTAAAACTCCAGCTTGCGAAAGTGTCAAATGTAGATCGTTAGTTGCATCTGGAATTATAGGTCCTAAAATATTAGTTACAAATGATACAGCAAAAAAGCCAATCATCACCACAGATACTATTAAATAATTTTTTTTCATAAAACTTGCCTCAAAAAATTTCTAAGTCTATCCATTAACTTTAAATTATTACTTTTAATCAAGTAACTAGTTTGTACAAATATTACTATTACTAAAAAATATATTAGTGCTTATAATGTTAATTGGAACTATAACAATTCTGGAGAAAAGATGAAAATAGAAGATGTTAAAAAAAATGTTTTTTCGATGCCACTAGTATCGCCTACAGCAAATAGAATAGCTTATAAATTTACAAATAGAGAATATTTCATAATCGACTAGAAGTCCTAAAAAAATATGTACCAGAGCCTCTTAAACCAACTGGTCTTGTAAAATTTGAATTCATGAAAATGCATGATGCTAATGGTTTTGGTAGCTTTAATGAAGCTGGTCAACTTATTGAAGTTGAATTTGAGGGTAAGAAAGGCTTATATTCCCATATTATGCTATTAGATAATTTACCGTCAATCGCTGCAGGTCGTGAAATATGGGGCTTTCCAAAAAAATATGCTCACCCTACTCTTACAGTAGATTCTGATACGTTACTAGGTACAGTAAAATATAACAGTGTTGATGTAGCTTTTGGAACAATGGGATATAAATATCAAGAGCTTGATAAAGATGCTATCAAAAAAGCACTAGAAGAAACTCCTAACTTCTTACTTAAAACTATACCTCATGTTAATGGTAGAGATGTTAGTATTTGTCAGCTTGTTAAATACCATGTTAAAGATATAACTGTAAAAGGTGCATGGACTGGACCTGTAGATTTACAAGTATTTAATCATGTTCAAGCGGCTCTTCATCATTTACCAGTTTTAGAAATTGTCAAAGGTTTTCACTTTATCGCTGATGTCACATTAGGTTTTGGTGAAGTGGTTTTTGATTACCTTAAATAAAATATTTCAAGGAGATTTTAAATGTCAGTTAAAAATAAAGTGACTTTAATTACCGGAGCTGCATCAGGTCTTGGACTAGGTATGGCAACAGAATTTGCAAAACAAGGCGCTAAAGTAGTAATCGCAGATTTAGATATTGAAAAATCACAAGCTGTAGCAAAAGATTTAGCAGATAAATATACTGTAGAAACTTTAGCTGTATAAATGGATGTTACAAATGAAGACCAAGTGAAATCCGGTGTAGATGAAACTGTCAAAAAATTTGGGCGTATTGATACTGTAATTAATAACGCAGGTATTCAGATAATATCACCTATAGTAGATTTTAGTATATCAGCTTGGAAAAAATTATTTGATATTCATATGACTGGTACATTACTTGTGACTCAAGCAGCTATGAGACATATGATTGAACTAAAAACTGGTGGTAGAATTATAGTTGTAGGTTCTGTTCACTCAGTTCTTGCATCAAAAAATAAAGCAGCTTATGTAGCAGCTAAACACGCACAAGTTGGTTTTGTAAGAGCTTTAGCAAAAGAAGGTGCTGAGCACAATATCTCATCTAACCTAATTGGTCCAGGTTTTGTGATGACGCCATTAGTAGAAAAGCAAATTCCAGAGCAAGCAAAAGAGCTAAATATTTCCGAAGAAGAAGTTGTCAAAAATATTATGCTTGGTGGCACTGTAGATGGTGAGTTCACAACGGTCCAAGATATCGCTGATACAGCCATATTCTTAGCTGGATTCAAAACCAATGCTCTAACAGGTCAGAAAATTTTGGTAAGTCATGGTTGGGGAATGTAAACAAAGCTAATACTTCTGTGATATATTTATTCTCATATTAATATTATTCTAAAACTGTAGATGTCTACAAACTCAAATATAAGACAAAAACTAGGTCAACTAATTATGATGGATTTTCGCTATTGGGGTGAAGATTCAAATAATCAGCGTATACCTTTTACAAAAACTAATGATATCGTCAATAAGATCTTTAAAGACTATAATTTAGGTGGTTTTATCCTTTTTAGAGAGAATATTCAAAATAATGAGCAAGTTATCTCTCTATTAAGAGATCTTCAAGCTAACACCAATACACCAATATTTTTCGCTACAGATCAAGAAGGTGGCAGAGTTAATCGCTTACAACAAGGTACTAGTGGTTGCGGTAATATGGCACTAGCTGCAACAGATAATCCTCATAATGCCTATACTATGGCTAAAATAATTGGCGATGAATTATATTCTTTAGGTATCAATATTAATTTTGCTCCAGCTGTGGATGTTAACTCTAACAAAAATAATCCTATTATTGGTGTAAGATCATACTCAGATAATCCTGATATAGTTATTGACTACGCCAAAAATGCTATAAATGGTTATCATGATGCAAAAATTATAGACTGCATTAAACATTTCCCTGGTCATGGTGATACTGCAACAGATAGTCATTTAGGCAATGTAAACTTAGATAAAACTTTGAAAGAATTACAGACAACAGAGCTACTACCCTTTAGTAAACTTGCTAGAGATTGTAGTATGATAATGACAGCACATATTAGTGTACCAGCCCTAGATGACACCCAGTATCAATCAGTTTCAACAAGTGAGAATATTTATGTGCCAGCCACCCTCTCTTATAAAATAATAACTAAATTACTAAAACAACAAATGAAATTTGATGGTTTAGTAGTATCTGATGCCATGGACATGCATGCTATTGCTAAACACTTTGGAACTATTGAGGCTTCTAAATTAGCTATCTTAGCTGGTATAGATATTTTATTAATGCCTGTTCGAGTATGGTCAGAAAATGATCTTTATAAATTAGAAGAGCTTTTTTGTGAACTAGAAAAAGGATATAATCAAAATTCTAATTTTGCTAATGCAGTTGATAATGTCTATACGAATATTACTGATTTCAAAGCAAAACATAAACTCGATGAAAGTTTAATATTCAAGCTCTCACAAGATGAGCAATTAAAATATGCTAATCAAATAGTTAACTCTAATAAACATCAACAAATAGCTTTAGATATTGCTAAACAAAGTACAACTGTAGTTAAAAATTCAGGTATTATTCCATGCGATCTCAATAAGCTAAAAAATATCTTGATTGTAGATAGTGATAACCAACGCTTAGCGGATTTTCATAGCGAGTTGCAGAAAATAGTATTAGACAATAACTCAAATGTTATTATTAACTGCGAAAATATTAATAACCATAATATTAAAACTATTATCGAAAATGCCGATCTGATCCTATTAATTTCAGCGAATCTTCGTGAATATAATCAGACCTATAGTTATATAACTTCTATAAAGCCAGAGCAAACTATAAATATAGCAGCACTTACTCCTTATGATATTAATTATATAGATAATATTATTAATTATGTTTGTATTTATGGTGCAACTTCTATGGATCAGACAAACTATACAAAGACTTCACTAAAGATTAATATTCAAACAACATTAGAAAATATTTTTGGTAATAAAGAGATTAAAGGAGTACTACCAGTCAGTTTATAAATTAATTTATCAACTTTAATCTAATTCTCTTGAAAAAATTTTTTAGCAAGACAAATGGTTTTTTCAATATCTTCATCACTATGAGCTATTGAAATAAAACCTGCTTCATAAGCTGATGGCGCTAAATATACACCATTATCAAGCATATATGCAAAGAATTGATTAAACATCTTAAGGTTTGTTTTGCCTAAATCTACAAATGTATTTACTGCAATTTTGTCACTACAGAAAAATAAACCAAACATTCCGCCCAGACATTTTGCATGAAAATTAAAATCATAGGCTTTAGCAGCCTCATTTAAACCATCTACTAGCTTTTGTGCTTTAGCTCCAAGCTCATCAAATAACCCTGGTTGTGAGATTTTTTCTAAAGTTTTGATACCTGCTGTCATCGCAATAGGATTTCCAGATAGTGTCCCTGCTTGGTAAACTGGTCCAGCTGGAGAAACTTTTTGCATAATCTCTTTACGTCCGCCAAAAGCCCCAACTGGCATACCACCACCAATAACTTTACCCAAAGTTGTCAAATCTGGCTTAACATTATAGATACTTTGCGCACCACCCAAAGCAACTCTAAAACCAGTCATCACTTCATCAAATATCAATAAACTACTATTTTGATCACAAATAGCTCTAAGTTTGGCTAAGAAGTCATCTTGTGGGAAAATCATATTCATATTACCAGCAATTGGCTCAACGATAATACAAGCAATTTCATCTTTATATTTTTCAAAAAGTGCTTGAATAGACTCCATATCATTAAAACTAGCTACTAAAGTATCTTTGACAACATCTTCCGGCACTCCAGGAGAGTTTGGTTGTCCTAGAGATAACGCACCAGAACCAGCTGCAACAAGAAACTCATCAGCATGACCATGATAACAGCCTTCAAATTTAATAATTTTATTTCTACATGTATATGCTCTTGCTAATCTGATTGCACTCATAGTAGCTTCAGTACCTGAGTTTACAAATCTTACTTGCTCAATATTTGGCATTAGCTCAATTATTTTTTTAGCTAGATCAACCTCTTGCTTACATGGTGCTCCATAGCTTAGTCCATTTTTGACCTGACATTGTATTGCTTCTAAAACATCGTCATCACAATGACCTAAAATCATCGGTCCCCATGATCCAATATAGTCTATGTATTTGTTCCAATCAACATCATATAGATAAGCGCCTTTTGCAAACTTTATAAATCTTGGAAATTCTTGTCCAACACTCTTAAATGCCCTAACTGGAGAGTTTACTCCACCTGGTATATATTGCTGTGCTTCTGCAAATAAAATTTGAGAGTTTGATTTATTCTCCATTTTCGTGTTCCTGTCTCATCTTATTTATTTTTTTCTCAACTGCTTGCATTAGTAAACTAGCAGCGTTTATTTTTGTAGCTTTGTATATCTCTTGGATACCTGTTGGACTAGTAATATTAACTTCTGTTAATTTATCGCCAATCACATCAATACCAGCAAACATCACGCCTTCTTTTTTGAGCTTCTTAGCGACCTTTTTGGCTATCTTATAATCACTATCTTGGAGTTCTCTAACTTCTGCTGTAGCCCCAGCTGCAAGATTGCCACGATTATCGCTATCACTAGGCACTCTTGCTAAAAGATACTTAATTGGCTCACCATTAACTATAAGTATCCTCTTATCACCCTCTTTGATAGCTTTTTGATAATCTTGCACCATTATATAACGGCTTTGATGCTGAGTAAGTATTTCTAATATTACGTTTTTGTTTTTATCACCTTCTTTAATTCTAAAGATAGAACTACCACCCATACCATCTAAAGGTTTGACAATAATATCTTTATGCTTTTCATAAAACTCATTAATCTGTTTATAGCTTCTGGTGATCAAGGTATGCGGCGCAAATTTGGGATAATTTGAAATAGCTACTTTTTCGTTAAAATCTCTAAGTGCTTGGGGATTATTGACTACCAAAACATCATTTTTTTTAGCTAAATCAAGCATATAAGTTACATAAATATATTCCATATTAAATGGTGGATCTTTACGCATAAAGATACAATCTAGATCTAGTAATGAAAAATCATGGCGTTGCGATAAAATCTCATACCAATCTTGTTTTGTCTTATGAATTTTTATCTTAAGTGCATCACCTTTTGGCTTACCATTAATTATTGATAAATCATTAAGATAAAAGGTATAAATCTCCCAGCCTTTATCTTGGGCTGCATGTAGCATCATATAAGTGCTATCTTTTGAAATATTAAAAGAGTTTAAGTTATCTATTATAAATCCAACTTTCATTATTTATCCTAGTTTGTATCCAATATATTTATCTAAATCTTTTCCATTTAAAATATCTACAATATTAAGCATTTTTTTATTAGGAAATTGTAATTGTCTAAATCTAATAATTTTATCACTTGTCGCAATATCAAAGCCACTTCTATAAATATCTATAATTGTACCTGCTTTTCTATTATCCGTATTTTGATAAAGTATCTCAAACTCACCAACCTTTATTGCTTCATCATCTAATATAAAATATGCTCCTGGCCACGGTGTAAATGCTCTAATATGACAACTAATTTGCCATGCTGATTTTGTAAAATCAATTAATCCCTCTTGCTTAGTAATCTTATGTGCATAAGTTGGCTCTCCTTGTTGTGGCTCGGGCTTAATTATTTCAATCTTTTCTAAAGTTTCTAGTAATGGCTTAATTGATAACTTAGCAAATTTATCGTGAAGTGTTTGTGAAGTATCAGTTTCTTGTATTTCAATTTCTAAAGTATTTAGAATATCTCCAGTATCAAGGCCAGCATCCATCTGCATTATACAGACCCCCGTTTTTGTATCACCAGCTTGGATAGCTCTTTGAATAGGCGCAGCTCCTCGCCATTTAGGCAATAGTGATACATGTATATTCAAGCAGCCATACCTTGGTATATCTAAAAACTCTTGTGGAACAATAATTCCATAAGCTATTACAACTATTACATCCGGTTTTAGTTGTTTGATTTGCTCGAGTACTTCAGGATTCTTTTTAAAAGATAATGGCTGAAATACTGGAGTATGATTTGCTAATGCAACTTCTTTAACAGGTGAAAACTGTACTTTTTTACCACGACCTTTTGCTCTATCTGGTTGCGTAAGTACAGCTTGGATATTATGTTGTGATTTATATAAGTCTTTTAGAACTTGAGCTGAAATATCAGGAGTTCCAGCGAAAATTATATTTAGTTTTTTCATTTACCTAATCTCTAAAAGCGTATCCACGTAATTGAACACTACTTAACTCATTGATTTGCCCTTCTGGATAAAGACAAATATATTTGATCTCATGAGCACCATGTTGAGCTGCTAATTTGATAGCTTCTTTAAGGTTTTTATCACAAAGTTTTTGAAAATCTTTTTCATTACTGACATGAGTTGAGGTTCTGACTTGACCAATATTTCCTTGTGTATCACTCTGGTATTGTAGATTATAAACTCTAACTTGACTAGGATCAGTTGGTGGTAGTTCAGCACTGTATTTAGGCAGATAGACTCCTTTTGTTTCAGCTTCATTATTTGAAGTAAAAAAATACACACAAACTGCAAAAATTATCACCAAGATAACCGCATACATCAAGTTTTGTTGAAATCGTCCCATTTAATTAAATATATTTTTTTATTGCTATGCAAATTTTATCACAGATAGATTAGCTTAGCTAAAATATTACAGACTTTAAAATACTAGATTCTGAGATAGTTTTATTTATATTTAATTTCCCAACAGTTATGAATATTTTTATTAGATAAGAAATCACGCGATAAACAGATTTTATCAATATTTTCGCAATTAAATTTTTCTAATATTTGTGGTGACATTTTAAAGCGACGATAATTGTTTGAGAAATAAAGTATCCCATCTTTCTTAAGAGAATCCATTGCTAAATTTATCAACAATTCATGATCCCTTTGAATATCTAAAATATCATCCATACGCTTTGAATTTGAGAAAGTTGGTGGATCTAAAAATATCACATCAAACTTGTCTTTATTAGTTTTTAGCCAACTTATACAATCTGCTTGGATAAAACTATGTTTTTTAGCATCGATATTGTTTAGTGTGAAATTATTCTTACCCCATTCAAGATAAGTATTAGACATATCTACACTTGTAGTTTTTGCACCTTTCAAAGCAGCATGAACACTTGCTGTACATGTATAGCTAAATAGATTTAATAAAGTTTTGTTTTTTGCAGCTTTTGCAACTAGCTGCCTAATTTTGCGATGATCTAAGAATATACCGGTATCTAAATAATCATCAAAATTGACATAAAACTTAGCATCAAATTCATTGATAATATGAAATTTATTTTTATCATTTTCTTTTTGATACTGCTCTTTGCCTTTTTGACGTTGACGGACTCGTGTATGGATATTTTCATACTTTATATCAAGTGTTTTATGTATCTGATATATAGCTTGATAGAACCTTTGTTTAGCAATATTTTGATCTATAGTTGCATCGGCGCGATATTCTTGTAAAAAAATATGCTCACTATATACATCAACTGCAACCGCAAAAGTTGGAATATCTGCATCATATAACCTATAACACTCGAGACCTGTTTGCTTGAGCCATGGCTTTAAACTTTTGAGATTCTTTTTGAGCTTGTTTGCAAAATCTATATGTTCATCAGACTTCTGTGCACTTGCTTCGGCTATACGGATATTTTTCTCAAGCTGAGTTTCATGTTTAAATTTAGCATGTTCATTTATCTCAAACTGATAAAGGATAGTTTCAATAGCACCATTATAAAATTTGTTACGTTCAGTCGTACGCAGTTGCATCTCTTTGATTGAGTCAGCAAAGCTTGTCAAAACAGCTACTTTCCAGCCATAAAAATCTTGCGATAATCTATCACCAAAGCCATTAAAAATATCCAAAAGTTCATCAAGTTGATCACCATATAATCGCTCACCATATGGAGGATTTGTAACTATCAAGCCTTCACTTTCAAACTCATTTTCAAGGTCACGAATATCTTGGCGTTTAACAGTTACAACATCTTCAACACCAGCTTGGTAAATATTTCTCTGTGCTTTATCCAAAACATTATTATCAATATCAAACCCACAAATAATTGCATTAGTAACTTTTTGTGAGTTTTTTGCTATTTCTAATAAATTATCCCACAACTCTTGATTATGAAACTTTGAGTTAAATATTTTAAATTCTTTATTAAGCAGCACCGGAGCGATATTTTTTGCCATAAGAGCAGCTTCGATAAGTATAGTCCCAGAACCACACATTGGATCAATCAATATTGGTTGATGTTTTTTTAGCTCTTCTAACCACCCTGCTTTGATAAGTATTGCAGCTGCTAATGATTCTTTTAGCGGCGCTTGTCCCTGAAACTGACGATAACTGCGTTTGTGTAAGCTATCAATATTTAAGCACAAGAATACATTTACAAACTGTTTGTGTAAGTGAAGTTTAATGACATTATCAGGATTTTCTGTATCTATATTCGGGCGTTGATTTGTAACATTTCTAAACTGGTCAACAATAGCATCTTTGGTCTTTTGGGAAACAAACATTGTATTATTAAAATCATAATGTTTACCGGAAATTATAATTTTAAAAGTTTTATCAACAGCAAAATAATCCATCCAGTTTATAGATGATATAAATTCATATAAATCTTGTTGATTTATGACTTTATCAGTAGCTACTTTTAGCATAACTTGACTAGCTAAATAAGAATATATACATACCTTATATGCATCTTTAATAGAGCCTTCAAACTCTACACCAGCGAGTTTTTCTTGAGAAGATATACCTAATCTTTCTAGCTCATCTTTGAGTAGGAGCTCAATACCTTTGGCACAGCTAACGAAAAAAGTAAATTTTTGCATGAGAAAATATAAAATTATAGAATATGTCTTAACATGATATATTAATTAACATAAATAACAATCAGTATTAGAAGCTAATCTTTTTGTTTTCCTTTAGTCCGAAAAACTATATCCCAAATTGGAAAAGCTACCGAAAAATTTACATTAGGGTTCTTATGGTGAGTCGCATGATATTTTTTGTACCAATGTAATATTGAACCCTTCTTAGTTCTTACATGATGTGTAATATGATGAATTATAAAATAAAAAAGTAAATCAAATAAAAACGCACTAAAAATAACACAAGCATAGGCTAAGTTTGATATAAAACACAACGGAACAAAAACACAAATTGTATATACAGGTAAAGATACATAAGTAGGACTACCTATAAGTTCAATAGGTTTATCATGATGTAGCTGATGTAGTTCTTTAAATATATGACAGTGATGAAAAATAACTCTATGGATAAAATACTCAAGAAATGATCCAAGAATGATACCAATTAAAAATAATACAATTATACTTTTTAAATTAAAATTAAGTAATTTAGAACCATATATAAGAAAAATTATAGCCGCCAAAGGATAAATATAAAAATCACTCCAATAGCCAGTGCTAAGGAGTTTCTTAACTTTAGTAATATTCATAAATAATAAAAAATATTCAATAATAATATTAATTGTAAATCATTTAATTAATCATATGAATTAAAATTGAGCGAATTACCTAAAAATACTATTGATTTTAAAAGATATAAAACTATAATATTACTCTACATACTCGCATAGCTCAGTTGGTTAGAGTACTACCTTGACATGGTAGGGGTCACTGGTTCGAATCCAGTTGCGAGTACCAGTAATTTCAATGCTTTCAGCCCTACACATCAAAACACTATAAATTATCAAGGTGTATATAAGGATCACTAGGTCTAATTTTTTAAAGATATAAACCTGCTCAATACAATCTACTGAAATAAACAATTTCTTTTCAAAACAAACAAATGTTTTGAAAGTATTATCTGAAACGCTAGTTGATTTAGATAGCCCTGAGGCTATATAAATCTTTTACAATAGCGTTTCTAAGTATTAATCATGCGAAGCATTACGCCTTGCCCACCGTCGGCCTGATAAGGTTGACCAACGGGTTTTACCAGTGAAACGGGAGGGACTTAGACTAGCAAACTTGTTACTGTGCCCTTAGCCTGCGACAGGGTGCTTTGCTCGGCTTTAGTCCATCGTGTGAAACTCGTTGGTCAAGCGTAGCGCAGACGGTGGGCTGAGCATTCCCCAAATTTTTGGGGAAGCGGCGAAGAGTAGCTCTAATATCGGCTCTGTCTAACGCCCTGCTTACAGCTAAGGGCGGACGATATTGAGAAACTGTAGCCTATGGGGTTTATTTGATAGCTTGATAAATCTGCTTGATTATTTACTTGCTTTGACAAAAGTAATAAATAAACTTAAAACTCAATCAAAAATATTATTTTTGTCGTGATGTTTTAGTTCAGATTTTGAGAGCTAGCTAAAAAAATTAAAATATACTAGCTTGCTTTAACACCCTGCTATTTTAGCTAGGGGTGGATGGTATATAACATCTTACATAAAAAATAAAAGATTATTTTTTTGTATAAAAAGTAGGCTCTATATATCTAGCTTGACCTATTATTTGCTTAGCTTTTTTACTATCTTTATTTTGTAGTCTATGAATCTTTTCATGAGTTCTATTTCTGACTAAAAGCTTAGTATTTTTTACTATTACTCCCGTAATATTTCCTATCTTTGAGTATTTAGTTTTACTACTCTTAACTTTATACCCATTCCTATGTAATATTTTATTTACCTGTTTTATTATTATCTTTAGCATTAAAATTTTGTGAACTAGAAAAAGATAGATCATCAACATATAAAGTAAAAGTTATATTTCTTTCTTTAGAATATTTATAGACTTCATCAAACATTTCTTTATTACAATAGAATGACAATATCTGACTAACACAACTACCTTGGACTAAATGTCGTCCATTAGTCAAATTTTTATTAGTCAATAATAGAGCCAACATATTAGCGACATCTGGACTACATTGTAAATATTCATAAAAAAATAGAAAAACTTTGTCTTTACCAGTACTCGGATAAAAATCCTTTATATCCATTTTCAAGAAATACTGTGAAAGTTGATGTTGTTTTGCATTAGTTACATAAGATCTACCTTTTACACCAGAGTGAAGATATTCTGGTATATCATCAATTCTTGTTAATAATTGAAAAATTCTTGTATGTATCTTTTTATTTAGTCCAACTGGTGGCTCAAAAGATCTAACCTTGTTAGCAACAGGCTTTTCAAAATTTCTATATCTTTTAGGATTAGCTAAACATTTTTTTATATTAGCGATATCAGTATAAAGCAAAGTAGCAAGCTTCTTTTTTGAATTTAGTTTATATAATGGAGACTGATTTTTTGTGTAAACTAAATTTTTCATATTTTTTTAATGAGACTGCTTGGTGTATTAATACTACCATTTATAGTCACATTAATAGAAAAATTAATTTCTTTAAATGTAACTGTTATAAAAGGTATAGTAAAAACAAAACCGACAATCGTAAATTTTATTTTTTTACTAAGCCAAGCATCTGATGATATATTTTTTTTCTTTTGCTTTCGCATGTTAGTCTCCTTTAGGTTTGAAGAAGAGCGGAATTGCTCTTCTTTTCTCTCGCCTCTAAAGGTGCGTTATATCATCAGTAAATCTCACTTAAATGGCGTAATTTCTCTCGATTACGCCCTCTATGCCTACATAGATAACAACATATATTTTCATACATATATAATCCACTACCGTTGACATAGATGTCAGACTTTATAAAAAAAGTCCACATATAGTTAATCCGAGAGTATTTTGTTAAACACATAAGAGATAGCATCACAAAATTTTTCAAAACTATTATTCACTTTTCTAAATATTTTTTTAAAGTTAGCCCAAACCTTTTCAATAGGATTTAAATCTGGAGAGTACGGAGGTAGATATAATATTTGTACATCAAATTTATTGGCTATTTCAATCAGCTTAGAGGATTTATGGAAACTAGCATTATCCATTACTATAGTAGTTTTAGGTTTTAATGATGGGCATAAGTGTTCCTCAAACCATTGATTAAAAATTTCAGTATTGGTATATCCACTGTACTCTAATGGAGCTATAATCTTTTTATCTGCATAATTATATCCAGCAACAATACTTCTTCTTTGTGTTTGATATGCTAAAACCTCACCATAACTAGGCTCACCAATTAGTGACCATCCTCTTAGGATAGAAAGCTTATTGTCACACCCCATCTCATCTATATAAAATAACAAGTTTTGAGCTATTTCTTTTAGTTTTTCTATATACTCCAACCTTTCATGTTCTTTTCTTTGCTTATATTTTGGAGTCTTTTTTTAAAACTAAAACCAAGTCTATTAAGACAATCATAAAATGTACTTCTTGGAATATTAGGGGCTAATGCTTCTTTTATATCTAATGCACTTGCATCTGGATGATCTATCAAATACTGTTCAATCAATGTTTTATCGGTAAAGCTAGCGACTCTGCCACAACCAACTCCTTGCTTTGAACTATAATCTCCGGTTCTTTTATAAAACTCTATCCATGAAACAACTGTACGCTTATCTATGTTAAAAAACTTACTCAGCTCGAACTCCGTCATACCTTCTTCATATTTATTAATTACGATGTCTCTAAAATATTGGCTATATGATGGCATTTTTATTAGACATTATAACATTTCTACAAATATCTTTTTCTACAAATATCTTTCGGATTAACTATAGTATCGTTTACACAGATACCTTTAGAAGCTATAATGCAATAGATGTATCTGAGTTTAAACATTAAAGAATTAATCATAGTAAGTTATTTGCTAAAAAGCATAATCACATAAATGGCATAGAGAATTTTTGGAATCAAGCAAAGAGACATTTGAGGAAATTTAATGGTATTCCTAGAGAACATTTTCACTTGTTTTTGAAGGAGTGTGAGTGGAGATTTAACCACAGTGATTCTAAAGAGCAACTAAAGCTAATTAGACACTGGGTTAGAGAGACTTTAAAGTAAACTTATCTAGGACAGCCCCTTACTTTTTCTTCTTTTGCGGCGGAAGATCTGTAGCAGTACCTTCATAAACTTCTGTAGCCATCATTAAGCTTTCAGATAGAGTTGGATGTGGATGTACTGTAAGAGCTATATCTTCAGCATCACAACCCATTTCTATTGCAAGAGCTGCTTCTGAAATAAGCTCGCCAGCATGAGTACCAACGATAGAAGCTCCAATAATCTTATGATTTTCATCAAATAGAATTTTTGTCATACCCTCTGATCTATCGATACTTAGCGATCTACCACTAGCTGCCCATGGGAATACACCTTTTTCATACTTGATACCTTTAGCTTTTGCAGAAGTCTCAGTCTCACCAACCCAAGCAACCTCTGGATCAGTATAAGCAACTGAAGGAATCACTAAAGGATCAAAACTATGATTTAGTCCTGATATTACTTCAGCAGCTGTTCTACCTTCCGGTACAGCTTTATGAGCAAGCATAGGTTGACCAACAATATCTCCAATAGCAAAAATGTGAGGCACATTTGTACGTAATTGCTTATCTACTGGGATAAAGCCTCTCTCATCAACTTTAACACCTGCTTTTTCAGCATCAATTAGTTTACCATTTGGTTTACGACCAATAGCCATAAGTACTCTATCGAATCTCTCATCTTTTGCAGGATGATCGCCTTCCATAGTTACATAGATACCATCTTCTTTAGCTTCCATAGCTGTTACAGCTGTTTTTAGGCGCACATCATAACGACTATTTACTTTTTGATAAGCTTTGACTAGATCCTTATCGACACCATTCATAAGCTGATCAGCAAACTCAACCACCGTGATCTTCGTACCTAACTCAGAATATACTTGTGCCATCTCAAGACCGATAATTCCACCACCAACTACGAGCATAGTTTCTGGAATCTCTTTCATCTCAAGAGCGCCTGTAGAGTCAATAATTCTATCGTCCTCTGGTACAAAAGGTAGCTTAATAACACTAGAACCCGCGGCAATAATACAGTTATCAAAAGCAATTTTTGTAACTTTACCATCAGCAGCCTCAACAGCAAGTTCTTTATCAGAAGTAAATTTACCGTAACCTTGTACGATTTTTACTTTTCTCATCTGAGCCATACCCTTTAGACCACCAGTAAGCTTACCGATAACCCCATCTTTATATTTTAAGAGGTTTTCTCTATTGATTTTTAGGCCACCCATCTCGATTATACCAAGAGATTCTAGATGACGAGCCTCATTGATAACTTTGGCAATATGCAACATAGCTTTTGATGGGATACATCCCACATTTAGGCACACACCACCGATCTCGGCATATCTCTCTACTAAAACAACTTCTAATCCTAAGTCAGCTGCTCTAAAAGCCGCACTATATCCACCAGGACCACTACCTAAAACTACAACTTGTGTTTTAATATCACTCATTTTAAAACTCCGCTTACATTATGATTTCACGTAAATCAGATAAAATCTGACAATATCTAGTTAAGAATTTAGCTGCTAATGCGCCATCTATCACTCTATGATCTGTAGATAATGATAATGGTAGCATAGTTCTAGGAATAAACTCTTTACCATTCCAAATAGGCTTCACTGCTGTCTTAGATACACCCATAATAGCCACCTCTGGCATATTTATAATAGGCGTAAATGACGTAGTACCTAACACGCCTAAGCTTGAGATAGTAAATGTAGCACCTGTCATATCCTTTGCGCCAAGTTTACCATCACGAGCTTTGCCAGCCAACTCCATAATATCTTTTGATATTTCAATGATACCCTTTTTATCAGCATCTTTGACAACTGGAACCATTAAACCAGCTGGAGTATCTGCAGCAAAACCAATATTATAATACTTCTTGATAATTAAGTTCTCACCATCATTTGATAATGAGCTATTAAATCTTGGGAACTCTTGTAATGCAACTGCAGCAGCTTTAACCAAGAATGATAAAGGTGTAATCTTAATACCTTTTTTCTCAGCAAAGGCTTTCTTAGCATTTCTGAACTCTTCTAAGTCTGTGACATCCGCATCATCATAGAATGTAACATGAGGAATCTTCACCCAGTTACGATGTAAATTCTTAGCACTAATCTTGTTAATTCTTGATAATGGTTGAGTTTCAATCTCACCAAACTTAGCAAAATCAACAACAGGATCATCTAAAAGATCTAAACCACTACCACTAGCAGCGACCTTACCAGTTTGAACTTGTGTGACAGCATGCTTAATATAGTTATAACAATCTTCTTTTGTTACACGACCTTTACGCCCTGTAGCTTTAACCTTACTTAGATCAATATTTAGAATTCGTGCTAGCTTTCTCACTGCAGGAGACGCATGTGCATTAGAATTATCTACAGCATACTCATTTACCGAACTTGACGCTGGCGTTGGAGCAGCAGGTGTAGCAGCTTGCTGTTTAGCTTGCTCTTGTTTAGCTGACGCTGGTTGTGAACTAGTTAGCTCTACCGGTGCTGAACCTTGTGTTTTGACCTTAAGAATTAAACTACCTTGTGAAACTTTATCACCAACTTTTGTGATTATTTCAACAACTTCACCAGCAACTGGAGACGGAACCTCCATGCTTGCCTTATCAGTTTCTAATGTAATCAAAGAATCTTCTTCTTCAATCTTATCACCAACAGCTACAGATACTTCAATCACATCAACACTATCGTAATCACCGATATCAGGAACTTTTACATCAATAATTTCTTCAGCAGCGGATTTAACTGGTGCAGATTGTTGTGACTGTTCTTGAGCTGGAGCTTGTGCACTAGAGCCTGTTTCAACCTTTAAAATCAAGCTACCTTGCGAAACCTTGTCACCAACCTTAGTAATAACTTCAACAACCTTACCCGCTACAGGCGATGGTACTTCCATACTAGCCTTATCTGTTTCAAGCGTAATTAGCGAATCCTCTTCTGCTATCTCATCACCTACTTTTACAGACACCTCAATCACATCAACACTATCATAGTCGCCAATATCTGGAACCTCGACATCAACAATCTGGTTCGTCGTAGCAGCTACAGGAGCTGAACTAGTTGTTTGAGGTTGTGATTGTGTAGTAGCAGCTTGATCAGCAGCACTCTCAACCTCAACTTCCATTATTGCAGTTCCCTGAGAAACTTTATCACCAACTTTTACAGTTAATTTAGTGATCTTACCTGCAAATGGAGATGGAACCTCCATACTTGCTTTATCTGTTTCTAACGTAATTAGTGAATCTTCTTCAGCAATAACATCACCTACAGCAACATTAACCTCGATCACATCAACGTTATCATAATCCCCAATATCAGGGACTTTAACTATCTCTATAGACATTAATATCTCCTTACCAATTAGCTATAAAAAGGTGCCATACGCTCTGGATCTATATTGTACTTCTCAATCGCAGCTTTAACTTCGCTAGCCTCAACTTTGCCATCTAAATATAGAGCATATAATGAAGCAACAACGACATGATATCTATCAACCTCAAAGAAACTTCTTAGCGCTGCTCGAGTATCAGATCTACCAAAGCCGTCTGTACCTAAGTTCACAAAAGCATGCGGTATAAATTCTCTTAACTGATCAGTATAAAGCTTAATATAGTCCGTAGAAGCGATTACAGGACCTTGCTCATTTTTAAAGCACTTCTCAATATAGCTTTCTTTTTTCTCTGCTGTTGGGTGAAGCATATTAGCTCTAGCTACATCTTTAGCTTCTCTATAAAGCTCATTTGCTGAAGTCATACTCCAAACATTAGAAGTAATTCCATACTCTTCTTTTAGCATCTTAGCTGCAGCTTCAACTTCTCTTAGAATAGAACCAGAACCCAATAGCTGTACATGCTTAGATGCTGGCTTTTTCTCTTCATCTAACTTATATAAGCCCTTGATGATACCTTCTTCACAGCCCTCTGGCATCGCTCTATGAGAGTAGTTCTCATTCATTACTGTAATATAGTAATATACATGATCACCATCAACATACATTCTCTTCATACCTTCGCCAAGGATTACAGCTAATTCATAAGCATATGTAGGATCATAAGAGATACAATTAGGTATAAGACCAGCTTGGATATGGCTATGACCATCTTCATGCTGCAAACCTTCGCCATTTAGAGTTGTACGTCCTGAAGTCCCACCAATTACAAAACCTTTTGCCATCGAATCGCCAGCTGCCCAAGCAAGATCACCAAATCTTTGGAAACCAAACATTGAGTAGTAAATCATGAAAGGAATCATTGGAACCTTGTGTACGCTATATGAAGTAGCTGCGGCAATCCAAGAACAAAAACCTCCTTGCTCATTAATACCTTCTTGTAAAATCTGACCATCTACAGACTCTTTATAGAACATTACTTGCTGTTTATCTTCTGGCACATATTGCTGACCATGTGGGTTATAGATACCTAACTGCCTAAACAAGCCCTCCATACCAAAAGTACGTGACTCGTCTACCGTGATTGGTACAATATGCTTCCCTAGATTCTTATCTTTTGCCAAGTGGGATAATATTCTTACAAATGCGGTAGTAGTTGAAAATTCTCTATCACCACTATCATCCAATAAGCTCTTAGCAAAATCTTTATAGCTTGGAATCTCTAATGCTTGCTTATTCTCCAATCTCTTAGGAATATAACCACCTAGGTCTTTTCTCTTAGAGTGTAGATATTTCATCTCAGGCGAATTTTCATCTAGCTTGATGAGTCTATAGTTTTCGATATCCTCTTTTGAAGCCGGGACATTGAATCTATTTTTGATGTGCTCAAGTGCATCAGTATCAAGTTTTTTGACATTGTGGGCAATATTTTTTGACTCACCCCACTCCCCTAAACCATAGCCCTTAACAGTCATAGGAAGAATTAGTGTTGGACGACCATTTGGATTCTCTACCGCCTTCTTATATGCTGCATAAATTTTCAATGGATCATGGCCTCCACGACGTAATGCTTGAATATCATCATCTGTCATATCCTTAGCTAGCGCTTCTAAATCTTCATCACCGCTAAAGACAACTCTACGACACTCAGCACCACCATGAGCTTTAATTGTATGGAATTGTCCATCATTTAATTCACTTAACCTTTGAGCAAGTTTTTTACCACCTCTTGGATCTTGTAATAATTTATCCCAGTCACTACTCCACAACACCTTGATAACATTCCAACCAGCACCAGCAAATACATCTGCTAATTCTTCAACAATATTACCATTACCATTTACCAGACCATCTAGCCTTTGTAGATTACAATTAACTACAAATATAAGGTTATCCAGCCCTTCACGACCTGCTCTAGTGATAGAACCAATTGATTCTGGCTCATCCATCTCGCCATCACCACAGAATGCCCAAACTTTGCGATCAGATGTTTTTGCTAAACCCCTAGCCTCTAGATACTTCATAAATCTAGCTTGATAAATAGCTTGAAGTGGTCCTAACCCCATAGAAACAGTTGGGAACTGCCAATAAGTCGGTTGTAGATAAGGATGAGGATATGAAGATACCGCATTTTGCCCATTAAATGCTTGCTTTCTAAAGTTTTCTAACTGTTCTGCAGTTATTCTACCTTCTAGGAATGAACGCGCATAAACAATAGGAGAAAGATGTCCTTGATAGAATATCAAATCACCAGCATGTTCATCATTGGGTGCTTTCCAAAAATGGTTGAAACCTACTTCATAAAGCGTCATAGCGCCGGCACCAGTACCAATATGTCCACCTATAGAACCATCTTTCTTATTAGCTGCAGCTACTATAACTGTAGAGTTCCATCTATTGATAGCTTCAATCTTTTGTTCAAGCTCTATATCTCCTGGATAACTTGGTTGTTCAGAGACATCTATAGAGTTGACATAGTTCTTAACTTTAGCAGTTGAGTAAGCACTTTTTATACCAAGCTCGGAACCTTTAGCAAGTAATTGTTCAAATAAAAACTTGGCTCTATCAGCACCTTCTCTTTTTATGACATCTTCAAAAGCCTCAAGCCATTCTTGGGTTTCTAAAACATCAATATCTTTAGTGAAATCCGACATCCTTTATCCTCCGAATTAATCGAATATTAACGAAATTAAAACTTATTTCTCGATTATAAGTCAATAGATAGACAACATCAACCAGTAACAAGCTTGTTAACTACTAAATACTAGGTAATTATAATCTTGTAAAACTTTATTAACAACTTCAATAATCTTAAAGATTACCATATCGTTATTATATTTCTGCTAAAACAGTTATTTTATGAGACTTTTTACATCATTAAATCGCACGTTTACATCCAATTAGCAGGCCAACTTATAATCAATAAAACAAAATTAAACATGCACTTAATAATCTATAATAAATAATCAATATTATCCTGATTATCAAACACCTCTAAAACAAAATCAAAATCTAAAGAAAAAGCCATAACTTTAAAGACTTCAGCGAGCTTATAATTAAGAAGTAAATCTTTTATATCATTACTATATTTTAAAAGCTGATTTGTACTCAAACGTTGAGATATATTACTAAAAACTTCAGCTATATTAGCTCTTTTCAAAAAATTTGCTTGCGTCATAAAACCATCAAGTTGAAACCCCTCCTCAATAGCAGCCTCCGCAACAGTTGTAAAATCAACATGCGCGGTAATATCTTGCTCACCAATATTTATAAATGGTTCAAAATTAACATGATGCTGATGATAACATGCTAAAGTCCCCATATATCTATCTTTTGAATAATACAGAGACCTATGGTAACCATAATCACATAAGAAAACTATACCCTGTGACAAAACCTCGCGCAAAGACTTAACCCATGGGCGAATCCAAGTATTTATCTCACTAGTATAACCATCATTAAAAGTAATACCATCATTTAGTATTTTAGTTGATTCATACTCAAAACGGACATCATTTTTTGGCATATCAGAAAATTCAAAAGTATCACCTTTTCTAATAACCCCTTGCTGTATTAGTTTATTATTTTCAGATCTAAAAATATCAACAGGCATCGCGTCTAAAAGCTCATTGGCAAAGACAATAGCCTTAATTTTTTCTGCAGGCAATTTATCAAGCCAGATAAATCTATCATATAAATGCGATAGATTCTCTTTGATATACTGCTGCTGCCTTAATCTTAAATCATTACTTAACTCTACAATTATGTAGCGTTTTGGCAATATTGCCAAACTCTCAAGTTCATCAACACAATCTGCAGCAAACTTACCATTACCAGCGCCAAATTCTATGACACTACAGTCGTTACCAAGTTGAGAAATTATAGTTGCAAACTGTCTAGCAAAAGTTCGCGCAAATAAAGAAGTTTGCGATGTAGCAGTAATAAAATCACCTTGAGAGGAGATTTTTTCTTTTGCTCTAGAATAATAACCCAACTGAGGATAGTATAAAGCCATCTGCATAAAATCTCTAAATAATAATGGCTGTTTAGAAGATTTTATCCGCTCTAAGATAATATTTTTAAGCGACACAATATAAAATTACAATGAAAACTCTAGCTATTTTAAGCTCAAAATATATTTTATTCAAAAAATATATGACTTTCTAAAAAAAAAATATTAAAATTTGTGCTCAAATAATTTTTACAAGTAAGTTGTAGATGAGTTTTATAAATACTTATCCAATTGGTATAACTGGCGGTATTGCAAGTGGTAAATCAACAGCAACAAGAATTCTAAAAGAGAAGCTAAACTTAAATGTTGTCTGTGCAGATACCATAAGTAGAGAAATCACTAAAAAACCCTCGGTAATAAAAAAAATAGCTGAAAAATTTGGTGATGAAATAGTGATGAATAAGCAGATAAACAGAGCAATGCTTAGAGCTATTATCACTGAATCTAAAGAAGCTAAAAAATGGTTAGAAGACTATCTACATCCAGTAATCAATAAAGAGATAAAAAAACAAGTAAAAGAGTCTGACACTGTGATGACTATTGTCGATATCCCACTGCTAGGACCATACAACTTCCGTCACTATGACTATCTAAAGAAAGTAATAGTTATCAAAGCAGATCTAGAAACTAGAATTAGAAGATTAATGGAACGTGACGGCAAAAACAGACAACAAGCTGTTGCTTTTATCAACCTACAAATATCTGATAAAGAAAGAGAAAAAATAGCTGATTTTGTAATAGACAATACTGAACTAACTGATCAGGAATTAGAAAGTAAATTAATCACAACAATTAATGAAATAACCAACTTGACTAACTAAAAATAACGTTATATAATATGGCTCAAATATTGCACCCATAGCTCAACTGGATAGAGTACTCGGCTACGAACCGAGCGGTTAGGGGTTCGAATCCCTTTGGGTGTGCCATATTTCACAAATTTGCGGGAATAGCTCAGTGGTAGAGCACAACCTTGCCAAGGTTGGGGTCGCGAGTTCGAGCCTCGTTTCCCGCTCCAAAAATTCACGATAAATTCTCTTATTTTGATAGCCCTTATATGTTAAAATTTACATTGTTTTAAAATGTATTTAAATATTTTACAATCAGTGGGATAAAAATGTCACAAAAAATAACTTTAACTGGTGTCACTCCATCAGGGACGCCACATTTAGGTAACTATATCGGCGCTATTAAACCAGCAATCGAAATGATTAAAAATGATCAATATAAATGTATGTACTTTATTGCTGATCAACATTCGTTAATCAAACTTTGGGATAAAAAATTACGCCAGCAATACATTTATGAAATAGCTGCATCTTGGTTAGCACTTGGACTTGACCCTGACAAAGCTTATTTCTATCGTCAGTCAGATATTCCTGAGATAATGGAATTAACGTGGACTATTAGTACAACTACTGCTAAAGGATTACTTAACCGAGCTCACGCTTACAAAGCCTTAGTTGATCAGAATCTTCAAGAGGAGAATGCTGATCCTGATAAAGGTATAACTATGGGACTATTTAACTACCCAGTACTTATGGCTGCAGATATTCTTATATTCGATGCGGACTTAGTTCCTGTTGGTAAGGATCAAATTCAACATATAGAAATAGCTCGAGATATCGCTAACCGTTTCAACCATATTTACCAAAAACCAGTTCTCAAGGCTCCTCAAGCTCTGACAAGTGAAGATAGTCAAACTATACTTGGTTTAGATGGTCGCAAGATGTCAAAAAGCTACGATAATACTATAGCCATTTTCTCAACGGAGAAAAAACTTAGAAAACAAGTAATGAAAATTATTACAAATTCTCAAATGCCTGAAGAGAAAAAAGATCCAAATAACTGTACTATTTTCGCCATATACAAAAGTATTGCAAGCCAAACAGAGATAGCAGCCTTAGAGGAAAAATACTTGGCAGGTGGACTTGGTTGGGGAGATGCCAAACAAATACTTTTTGAAAAAATAAACGAATATCTCAGAGATGCTAGAGAAAAATATGACTATTATATAAATAATCCTAAAATTGTCGATGATATTCTTAACCAAGGAGCTGTGAAAGTACGTCCTTTGGCAAAAGATAAACTCAAAGAAGTTAAAGACATTATAGGAATGTAAAATGCAGAAGTTAGATAATATAATTATTGCTAACTACAGCATTCATTCTTTAGCGCTTATATGCTGGGCAAAGCAAAATTTATCGGGTAACTTCTGTATCTTATCAGTAGATACAGGTTTCGCTGCGGCTAATTGGAATAGTTATTTAGAAGCGGTTTTTGACTGGCTAACAAAAGAAAATATCAGCTATTTTCATTTAAAATCAGAAAATACCTTCCAAGAGCTAGTTTTAGCACGTAAGCAATTCCCATCGCAACAATTTAGCTGGTGTGCGAGTTTTCTTAAAGGTATAACTCTACTTAATAAAATCGATGAACTTGATGCTAACGGTAATGCCACTATCCTACTTAGTCATCGCAGCGATATGTCCAGTATCTCACGGCTTTTAAAGAATCTAGATGAAGAAGAAAGATATGATTATAGACCTCTAGCATATCCTTTACTAAATCATAGCTATGATGATATTCTTGATTTAACTAAAGAGTTACCATTCAAAGCTGCTAAATACAGTCTTGAATGTCAACCATGTATACATTTGACTCAACAACAGTTTAAGATATTAACTAAAGAAGATATTGAAAAAGTAACTGACTTAGAGGTTAAAACAAATAGCTTTATGTTTGGAGATATGCCTTTTGATAAGTTAGATGATGGTTTCTTTACACAAAAAGATTTATTAGAAGAATTATCAAAGGCATGCAGCTGGGAGTATAGCTGTGGCTTATAAGGAATTATTATGAGTGAATATTTTTTATTTAGTTTGCTAACTGTTGTAGCTGCATTAATGAGTTACATTAACACTAAGTTTCTAAAGTTACCCAAAGCAATAGGTTTAACAATTCTTTCAATAACCTTTTCGGCACTATGTGCCTCATTTTTGAGTCCATCAAATTTTTTAGTAGTTGCTTTATCAAGTTTTGATTTCAAAAAAACTGTTCTTGATGGAATGTTATCTTTCTTATTATTTGCTAATGCGTTGCATTTTAATATGATTGATCTAAAAAAAAAGTTAAAAGCTATATTTGGACTTGCAAGTATTGGTCTATTACTATCAGCACTTACAACTGCTATATTAATCTATGGTTTCTGTCTCCTAGTTGGTTTTGAAATTAGTTTAGGCTATTGCTTAGTTTTTGGAGCGTTGATATCACCTACTGATCCAATTGCAGTAATTAGTACACTTGCTGGTAATAAATCTATACCCAAACATATCAAAACACGTGTAGTTGGTGAATCATTGTTTAATGATGCTACAGGAATTGTCCTTTTCGTAGTATTATCAAATATCGTTTTCTTTGGTAGTGGTGGTGAATTTGGACAAGCTATTAATGGTCATGGTATTGAATATATTTGGATAATAGCTAAACAGATTGGCTCAGAAGCTGGTGGTGGCATACTACTTGGTTATATATTTGCTAGAGTCGCACTTATATTTCTAAAGACTAATCAAGACTCTGAAACTTCAATTTTTGTCACATTAGCCGTTGCAAGCATGGGATATGTAATCGCTCATAGCTTAAATGTATCAGGTCCTATTGCCATGGTAGTTGCTGGTTTATTCATCGGCAATAATCTTTCAGATCGTAAAAAAACATCTCCAGACCAAGTAGAAAAACTTGATAATTTTTGGATGGTTATCGATAATATGCTTAACTCTTTCCTATTTATACTTATAGGTCTAGAATTAACTAGTATACCATTTAATCATGGTGCTTTCTGGGTTGGTGCTGCTGGTATATTCATCGTAACATTTGCTAGATTAGTCAGTATATCAATACCAATTACTGTAATAGATAAAAAGCTTACTCGAGCTTCAGCTAAAGATAATTTACTCGTAGCTTGGTCTGGAGTCAGAGGCGGTATATCTTTAGCATTGGCATTATCATTACCTGATGAAGGTAATGTTATAGTTAGTATTACATATACCGTAGTTATATTATCAATACTTGCCCAAGGGTCTACCTTAAAAATTGTTCTAAATATAATTTACCCACATAACATAACTAAGAAAGCGGCAAATACTGTAGATAACTAATAAATTATTCGTATTTGTGTTTATAGTAAGCATTACCTAAATATTTGTCTAGTTGTATTGCTTGTGGTGTTGAGCCTGTAGGTCTACGTGGATTAACTCGGTCATTGATCCACACGTTATTGTCGCAATATTTTGTAATTTGGATACGGTTTGTGAGCATTAGCATAGTCTACACCATAACTGCCAACATAGTTTTACTTTCATCAATAAATTCTTTAGAATATCTTTTATAAGCTATCTCTTTCGCTTTTTCTGACATCAACGTATACTAAATTAGAGGTATAGAACAGTTGAAACAAAGACTTGACAACTATCCAATATATGACGAAAAGCTCAAAATTTTGATTAAGTTTAAGAACAACTCATTAATTCTAGAGTATATATCGTCAGCTTATGAGCCATATAGGATAAACTTTAGAAAAAAGGCTTACAAAATCTTCAAATTCTTTAAGAAGTTGTTGTCTTACATCTTTATCAAATAATTCTTGAAATTTAACATAAAAATTTTCAATATTTTTTGTATCTTCAGTCTCAAAATAAATATTTGCATATCTATCTAATAGAGTTATTTTTGATATTAATGAAAATAAGTTTTTATTCTGCTCAAGTGATATAACAGAATGTCTAAATTGATCAGCTCTATTAGATGAATTTACGTCAGATAATCTTCTTGGCCCATCATAATGTTGACTTTCAAACAAATTTCTGTCATTGTAAAAACTATTTAGTTGTCTCTGGTATCTTTTATAATTTGCTAAATGACTGAGTTTTTTGGGTGTTGCTACAATATATAATTCTATTTTTTTATATTAAACTTATTTACTATATTAGGAATTTCTTGAGTAGCAGCGTGTTCGGTAAAACCATTCTCAAAGAGAATGTTATATCTTTTTTCTACACAATATTTAATTAGTTTCTCTCTTAATATACTTGCAAAAGATATAATCTTCTTCATTTCTATAGTTGCATAAATTCGTGGAATATGATGTGATGTTAAATGATAATATTTTGGATGAAATGTCATAAGTTCATCAAAATTGATATTTATAATTCCATCGGAGCCCATTCTTTGATGTATTAGATTTGATACTGATGATTTACCTGCTCCTGGCTGTCCGACCAATAAAACTACCTTTTGTTTTGATGAAGATCTAACATTTGAAAATTGTAAACTTTTTAATACTAGATTATATATACTTTCAATTTCATTAGGTGATAGATCACAATCTAAATTATTAGGTAAATCGCTAGGAAGTTGCTCAAAAATAGCATTATCTTCTCTATATTTATACCCAAAAGTTGGAAGAGAAGTCGTACACTTTAATGTCATTTTTGATGCGAATACGGGGCTGCATGCAATCAATATTAAAATAATTACAGCTATCGCCAAACTTAAAATACATTTTTTACAACTTTTTTGCACAAATCACCTCTTTAGTTTATTGCTTGTTACAACATTTTTTTTCATATCGTCGAAAAACATACAGTATAGTGATTCCACAACAAAAAATAGAAAATGATAAAACTAAATTTGTATACTTAATAATATATCGTTATCACTCACATAATGAATTTACTCCTGGTAGAAATCATATTAATCCTTTTGAATCATTTTGGTAGCTCTCTCAAATAGAACTTGCAAAGTTCAATAGATTAAGTGATGATAATTTTGTATTACGCTTGAAATAGTTTGAGTTTAGGTGGAACAATAAGGATAATGATTTGTATAAAATCATGTGTCCTTTAGTAAGTAAATTTAGTGCTAAAGTTATCTAGACCCTTTATAAAAACCTGTTAATCGAATTTCAAAACTATTATCAAGTTCTTTTGATAGTTGTAAATATATTTTTTAACCCCGATAAAATACACTTTGGCTTACGCTCAATAAGCTTTTTATCAAAAAGCAAAACATATTAGTAGTTTCTTTGCAAACGCATATTGTTTGCACCAAATGGAGCGTACATACTTACACCCATTGTTGATGACATTAAGCTATGATATTGATAATTTCTCCCATAAAAATCAAAATAGTTATCTGTAAATTCTTCTGGGAATGCTCCCTGAAGCGTATCCTCTTGTGGTTGTGAATAAGGTAAATATTGCTGCTGCTGAGCACGACCCCAAACTATTGTGTGTGGTATACTATTCATGTCAATAACTGAAACTGGATCATCACTTAAATTAAGCTGTTTAGCACCTTGGGATTGCTGATTAGAAAATTCTGGCACACCATTTTGATATTTTTCATAAATAGTAGCATAGCTATCAAAACTAAACATAACGGCTATAAACAATATTAATAATCTCATCTTAGCTCTTTATAAAATTATTATTGTTCTTTAATATTGCCAAAGCTTTTTCATAATCACAATTATTTAATATCATTACTATTGCAACCTTGACAGATTTATTGGCTTTTAAGTAAAATTTCTCCGCAGTTGTATAATCTACTCCCGTAGCTTCACAGATAATATTCTTTGAGCGTTCAATTAGCTTTTGGTTAGTAGGTTTTACATCTACCATCAGATTTTGATAAACTTTACCGACAGAGACCATTGAAAGAGTTGATATCATATTGAGAATCAGCTTTTGAGTAGTACCAGCCTTTAGCCTTGTTGAACCTGTTAAAACTTCAGGTCCTGGTACTGCCTCTATAGAGTATTTAGCATATTTTGATATTTTTGCTTGTTTAGTACAACTAATAGCAACTGTAGTCGCACCAATAGAGTTAGCATACTCAAGAGCACCAATCACATATGGAGTCCTACCACTAGCAGCAATACCTATTACAATATCTTTAGCTGTAAGATTTATGCTCTGCAAATCTTCTTTACCAAAATTAGCATCATCTTCAGCTCCTTCTTGAGCTTGAATAAATGCCTTTTCACCACCAGCTATCAAGCCTACAATTGTATTATAATCAACACTAAATGTTGGTGGACATTCAACGGCATCTAATATACCTAATCTACCACTTGTACCTGCACCAATATATATAATCCTGCCACCATTTCTTAGGGAATAAGATGTTGCCAAAATTACCTCTGTTATATTTCTATGCTGTTCTTTTAGTGCTTCAATTACACCATACTCCTCATCTATCATTAAGCTAACTGCTTCAGCTATAGACATGGAATCAAGATTTAAACTTCTAGGATTTCTTTTTTCTGTATTAATATTTTCTAAGATATTCATAATTTAACTTCCTTGACTATCCCCAAAGGATAAAGATACTTAGTGTCTAAATATATACGTTCTGCTGGTTGATTGTCTTCTTCATCTTTAGCTTTAGCATTGTTTTTTGCTAACTCTTGTTTTTTCCTTTCAGTTATTGATTTTGGCTTAGATTTATTTTGCGAAGAAGATTTATTTTTATCATTAATTTCAGAACTATCTTGTGGCTTGGCTTCATCACCAAGCTCATCGCTAATTTCCTGTGCTTTGACCTCTAAAGCTTCTGATTGAATATAGATCTTATTAATAGTGTTTTTAACCGCATCAAAATCAGCTAAAATTTGTGGATTAGATACACCTAAATCAATCTCTTGGAGTATTTCAAAATCATAATTAAGTTGCATAACCTTATCTGGTGTAAATACAAATAAATAACCAAATTTTGGTACAACTAACTGAATTCCAGCATCTTTTTTATCATCTTCTTTTTTTGAGTTTGATAAACCAACAACAACCATATCACCATTATTTTCACTATCAAAGTCAAATTCTTTTTCAAGGCCGTTTGAGCCAAACTCTAGACTTATAAAACTACCAAAACCTTTTTTATATTCATAACGGTGTAATTTATTAGGCTCAAATGTAATTATATACATAGAATCATTAGATTTAGATACTATCACTGGTTTGCCAAAGCTTTCGCCATCAATGTATGTATCTAAACTCTTACCGACACGATGATCACCATTATAGTTAAAGTCACTAATACCCATAAGTGTTTTACTTTGTTCATTAGGATGAAATATCAACACCATATTTGCCTCAAGGTTACTTGCCATATCTGGTACTAACAACTTAACCGTATCCTCATTTAACTCTTCTTTAAACTCAAGTCTATCAGCTAGTTTAACAACATAATTTTTATTGCCAGATGAATATTCGGAATAGTAGATTTCTAGCTGTTGCCTAGTTATTTTTTTAAATTTACTAGTCTTTTTTTTAGTATCACTGCCAGTTTGATTTTGCCTAACACTTCTAACCATCATCAATTCAGGAGGTGCATCATTCTTATCAAAATACCAAACCACATCTATGATACCATTTTTGATAAATTGCTCCCCAGCTGAACTCATCTCTCTGCCACCACCGCTAATTACAGCTTGCCATTTACCAATTTGATTACCTAAAGCTTCATTATCAGCTTCTAAGCCTTTAACCTTCTCCTCATCAAGAAGGTCATCTAAAAGTATATCTGTAGTAAACAATTTATCTGTATCATACAATAGTAGGTATAGTCTCCACTTTCCTTTCTCAAGATTCCAACCTACCTTAACTTTATAATCAGTCGCCATCTTTTCAGGAATTGGCACACCAATTTTTGCATTTTTTGTAAAAATACTTAACTGCCTATTCTGCTTTTGGATAAGCTCAATAAATCCCTTTGGCATATCATCAATAGTGCCATCACTTTTTAGGCGATAAATTCTCTCTTGATAATCAGTCATCGCATCAGGATTAATCATCGGCACATTAATCGGGATAAAATCCCCATCAAAATTTTGATAGCTATTTGCCACTAATGCGTTGTAGATAATTCTTTCAGTAAGATCAACATGCGTACCTAAGTTAAAAGCTTTATATATCACATCATAACTATTGTATTGTTGTGACTGGAAAAGCTCTGCATTTGTATTATTTGGGAAAAATGATGATACATCATCCTTATTAACTATAATTTGAAACTTACTATCACCTATCTCAAGCTCAGCAGATTTTGTAAAGTTTATATCATCCCTAACTTTAGATATATAGGTTTCACCTAAGACTTTTTCATTATTATTTTTGATAATACTTTTAGTGGTCAAAAGCCCCATCTTAAATGTATATAAAAGCCCGGTAAGCATCACCATAATTACAAAAGAAAATATCAAAGCCATCAACAATGCCGAACCAGAAACTTTTGTGTTTAGACTTTTATACATATAAGCTCCTAAACTTGGCTTAATAAGAATATCTTACTCGTTGGTTGATCCGATACTTTGAAAGAAATCTTAAGCGCTGCAATTGTTGAACTTTTTACTTTTATTGGCTGCTGTTGTGGTGATTGCCATTTTAATTTTGCACTTCCTTGATGAATATCAGAATTTAAAACATATTCTATCTTTAAATCACTGACATTATCTATTAACTCATATATTTCCGAGTCAGCAGAATTTTGTTTGACATACTCATATAAAGAGTAGATTTCTTGACCATCTTTATCTTTCTTGCCACTAGCTGCTATAAAGAAAACCTCTAAAATATACTTACCAACATAATCACCTATTTTGAACTTATCTTCAACTAGTTTAGTGGTTGAGATAAAATCTAGTGTAACAGCACCAACCTTAACTAGTTCACACTCAAAAGCATTACATAAAACTAGATAATCATTAGCTTTAAGATCTTTTTCTGGTGGCGTACCTTTTTGAAACTCATTTATTTTGAAAATATTATTTGATGAATTAGTTTTTAAGGTTGAGTCTAAACTACTTCTTTGAATAATCAAAAAATCAGTATCTGGTTGCACACAATGAATACTCTCATTTATATTCATATTTTTAAGATCTTCATCTTGTAACATTCGCTCTTTACAAGCTTCAACTGAAAGACTTAATCCCTTTGGCAGACCTTCTAAATTTTGAATTGGAGCTTTACCTATGGTTATTACCCCCATATTCCCAAAGATATCTCCAAAGTTATCCCCAGAGTTATCCACAAGCTGTTGATAAATATCACCATATTTAGTCGTAAATCCAGAATGACCTATAGCATTATAGAAAATTTGCTTAATCAAAAGCTGATTAGTATTTATCTTATGTTTGTCACTTAGTTTGATATATTGCTTCTTCATATCAATATAAATACCAATAGCCATTGCCATAACGATTGCTGCTATAACCATTGAAACCATTAGCTCTGGCAACGTAAATCCAGCAGCTTTATTATTGCGCTTGGTTATCATCTTGCTTTACCTCTCGCTCAATAATCTTAACGCAATCTGCAACACCAAGTTGGTTATCAATAGCAGCAATATTGACTACTTTATATATTATATCAACATCATTAGCAGCCGCTTTTTGGTTTTTTTTATCTGCTTTTTCAGCCATTTTTCTGATGTCGGCAACACTTAATGGCTTAAATCTATTCACAGTTTCTAAATTTTCTTCAGGCTTAGCTTCGTTTTGTTTCTCTAACACAACAGTTTTGATAAATTCTATACCATCCTTTGTCTTAGTATCATCAAAAACTCCAGTTAAACGATAAATACTGACCCTCTCATCAAGGATAGTTGCTATCTCATCTTTTTTATTCTCAAGTGTTATATTTACTAAGACACTATTTAGAAGGAGAAAACCTGAGGATAATACAAACAATAAAATCAAAGCTGCAAGCATTGATTCTACTATGCCAAAGCCTGCTTGAGATTTTATCTGTTGCAAGAGCATTGAAATTTAGTATTTTAAACTAAGCTTCTTTAAATCTTCCAAAAGACATTAGCTTATCATACCTTCTAGAATTTCTTTGTTCGACTGTCATCTCAGAAAGTATTTTTAGCTCGGCAGCCACAGCTTTTCTGATATTAGTAGCTGTAGTTTCGTAATCACGGTGAGCTCCACCTAAAGGTTCTGGAATCACTTCATCAACGATCTTTAACTCTTTAAGACGACCTGAAGTAATATTCATCATTTGTGTAACTTCAGATGCTTTCTCAGCAGTTTTGTGTAGAATTGAAGCACAACCCTCAGGTGAAATAGTCGCAAAATAACTATACTGTAGCATAAGTAATCTATCACCAACACCTATTCCTAAGGCACCACCAGAACAGCCCTCACCAATCACAATGCATACAACAGGAACTTTTAGTGCACTCATCTCTAATAAATTTCTTGCAATAGCTTCACTTTGACCACGTTCTTCTGCCTTGATACCAGGGTATGCACCAGGAGTATCAATAAAAGTCACAACTGGCATATTAAACTTCTCTGCTAACTTCATAAGTCTTAAAGCTTTACGATACCCTTCTGGATGCATCATACCAAAGTTATGTTTTATTTTACTCTTAGTATCACGACCTTTTTCTTGACCAATCACCATGACAGGCTTATTGTTTAATTTTGCCAAACCACCGATAACAGCTAAGTCATCACCAAAAGTTCTATCACCATGTAGTTCTTGAAAATCAGTAAAAATTAATGGTAATAAATCTTTGAAATATGGTCTATCAGGATGACGTGATAATTGTACTACTTGCCAGTCTGTAAGCTTAGAATAAGTGGACTCCATAAGCTCAAGTCTTTTTTTACTTAGCTTTTTAATCTCAGCCTCTGTTTTTTCATCTTCAAACACATGTGACAAAGATGTAATTTTATCTTCGATTTCTTTTATTTTTGACTCAAAGTCTAAATAATTCATTTATTTTCTCCTTTCAAATGCAAATCAATTCATAAAAATCGCTACATGATATTCTAAAGTATTTTAGCAAAATAAAAAAGTAACAACGACTGATTTTGAAAGTTTGTTATGCTAAACATTTGTAATATAATCTTTGCTAACAAAAAGATTCTACAATTTAGCTATTATGCAAGATATTTCTAATCACACCCCGATGATACAACAATATTTGAAAATTAAATCACAGTATCAAGATATATTATTATTTTACCGTATGGGCGATTTTTATGAGCTTTTTTTTGATGATGCTAAAAAAGCTGCTGAGCTCTTAGATATTACGCTCACAGCTCGTGGTAAATCAAATGGTGAATCAATCCCGATGGCTGGAGTGCCATATCATGCCGCTGAAGCCTATATTGCAAAAATTGTCAAAAAAGGTCTATCGATTGCTATCTGTGAGCAAACTGGCGATCCAAACACCTCAAAAGGTCCCGTTGAGAGACAAGTGACACGTATTATAACTCCAGCGACAGTTTCTGAAGAAGCTTTTTTAGACAACAATCAAGATAGTATTCTTGTGAGTATTTTTGAAAAAAATAATAAGTATTATTTAGCATACACAAGCTATACGCAAGGAAAAATTTATCTAGTTAAAACACTAACTAGCCTAAATGAGCTAAAAAATACTGTTCTGAAATTATCACCTCAAGAAATTATTACTAACTCTCACGAACTTGCTCAGCAGAATCCTTTTAAAAAACCAATTAAAGCTTTAGAAGAATGGTATTATAGTAATTTTGAGGCAAAAAAATATATCAATGATTCTCTTGATACCAATATTGCTAATAATATCCTAAATCTTTATAAAAATGATCAACTAACAACTATTGGCTCAATACTTAGCTACCTTACAAATATTCTCAAGGATACTCCTAGGCATATTACTGATATCAGCTATGAACAAGAACAAGATACGCTTAACATTGATATAAATAGTCGTATAAATCTTGAGCTAGATAATAACTCAAAAAGTAGCTTACTTAGCATAATTGGTAAATGTAAGACTAGCCTTGGTAGTCGTTTACTAAAAAGGTATTTTAGCAATCCAACAAGAAATTTAAACATTTTAGCTACTCGCCATAGTATTATAAACAGTTTAGGTGAAAATCAACATTTTTTAAAAATTCAAGATGTGCTTAGTTATATCAGTGATATTGAAAGGATAATCTCACGAGTAGCACTTGGAACTGTAAAACCTAAAGATCTTGTCGCTCTGCGTGACTCCCTTGAGCAGCTACCAATACTCAAAAAACTCCTCAGTGAAAAAAATACTCCAGAGATTACAAATATAAATAACCGCATCCACCAGCTTGATGAGCTTGTTACACTTTTAGATAAAGCGATTATTGAGAATTCCCCAACAACCATTCGTGATGGTGGCGTCATCAAAGAAGGTTTTGATAAAGAACTAGATGAGCTAAAAAGCATAAAAGATAATTCTTATGATTTTCTAATCAAGTTTGAAGAATTACAAAAACAGAAAACTGGTATAAGTACACTCAAAGTTGGTTACAATCGTGTTCATGGCTATTATATTGAGTTATCTAAACAGCATGCTGATAAAATCCCAACTGAGTATGTCAGACGCCAAACCTTAAAAGCTAGTGAACGCTATATCACCGAAGAGCTAAAAAACTTCGAAGATAAAGTCCTTTCATCAAAAGAAAAGGCTCTAGCCCGTGAAAAGTTAATCTATGATACTCTATTAAAGAAAGTTATCGAATACTACAAACAAATTCAAGAAACTGCTGCAAGTATTGCTGAAATAGATGTTTTAGCAAATTTTGCTGAGAGAGCTATTAAGCTTAAACTTAGTCAACCTAAGTTTAATAACTTAGCAAAATTAGAACTTAAAGAAGTTCGTCACCTTGCTATTGAGCATAATATTGATGAACCATTTATCCCAAACGATACTTTACTAAGCAAAGATACTAATACCCTACAAATAATAACTGGTCCAAATATGGGCGGTAAATCGACATATATGCGCCAAGTTGCACAGCTAATATTTCTAGCTTATATCGGCTCATTTGTACCAGCAAGTTATGCAGATATTTGTGATATTGATACTATCTACACAAGGATTGGTGCATCTGATGATATTTCTAGCGGTAGATCAACTTTTATGGTTGAAATGACTGAAACAGCCTATATTCTCAATAATGCTAGTGCCAAATCACTAGTAATAATGGATGAAATAGGTCGTGGCACAAGTACTTTTGATGGTTTAGCATTAGCTAAAGCATGTGCAGAGAAGTTTGCACAAATAGGGGCTTTTACTTTATTTGCAACACATTATTTTGAGCTAACAGAATTGGCTAAACAATATCCAAATGTATGTAACATCCATTTTGAAGCAAAAGAATATAAAGATAATATCTACTTTATGCACAAAGCTGTTACAGGAGCGGCTAAAAAATCCTATGGCATCCAAGTAGCCAAACTTGCCGGAATATCTCAAGATGTCCTAGAGTCAGCAAAGCAAAATTTATATAATCTCGAAAAAAAGCAACAGCTAACAGAATCAACCCAAGTCCAAGCTCAATTTCAGTTAGAACCAACAACTCAAAATCCTTTACAACAAAAACTTGATGCTATCGATATTAATACAATAACACCTCTAGAAGCACTAAATATTCTCTTTGAACTAAAAAAACGCTAATTTAATTACATAAAACTTTTTCAATTTGTTATAATTTTCCAAAACTATAAACTTTATAAAAGTCTTAGGGAAAATCATGCAAAATAATGAAATCCAACCATCTTTCTTAATCCAAAAAGTGTATACAAAAGATGTTTCTTTTGAGACTATTAACTCACCTGCTTGTTTTAAAGAACAATGGAATCCTAGTTCTGATTTTAATATTGATATAAATACCACAAAAATAAATGATGAAAATTTCGAGCTAGATTTGACTATTACTGTAACCACAAAGAACAACGAAACTAATGCTTATATAGCTGAAGTTACTCAATCTGGAATATTTACAATTACCAGCATGAGTGAAGAACAAATTGATTCTGTACTTAATACATACTGTGCAAATACCCTTTTTCCTTATGCTAAAAGAATAATTGACTCTTCAATAATCAAAGGAGGTTTTTTACCTCTTAACCTTGCACCTATCAACTTTGATGCAATATACTTACAAAAGAAATCTTCGCCAAAGCGTGAGCATTAATCTATTTGGATAATCAAAATCCAATCATATTGCAAAACCCTATAATTTATAATAGAATTTACCGACATACTCAGCAAATAGTTAACTCTTAATATATTGATGCCCGTAAATTATTTTATCATAACACTAGTCAATGCTGATATATTTCATAAGCCACAAAGTTCTTGATAAGTTTTAATAGGGGTTAATCTGCATGTTAACATTATTGGAAAATAAGCCTAGAGTTCTAATTGTTGATCCAGTCGCTTCCGCAGATTATCTTATAGCCGAACTAAATAAATTTGCTATAGAAATCTTTATACTATTTACCTTAGATCGCAGCAAAATATCGTCTAATTTTTGTTTACAATCTGAATTGGTAAATCAAAAAAATATTTTTATTTGTGAAAAAACTGCTATTGATGTAACAAAATTGACACAATTAAATATCGATTATGTAATTTGTGGTTATGAAGACTCTGTAGCAATAGCTGATTATCTTATGCAGCAAATTACAAATTACTCAAATGATATAACTACCTCAGAATATAGGAATAATAAATACCTGATGCACCAAGTGCTTAAGGATAACCAGCTAAATCATCTTAAACAAGAAATTATTAATTTTAAAAATATTAAAATTAGTCATTTTAACTATCCTTGTTTTATAAAGCCATTGGATGGCAGTGCAAGCGTTGGCGTAGCAATTTTAAATTCTCAAGCTGAATTAGTTGATTATATAAAAAAAGATTTTTATTCACCTGTAGGTAGAAACTATAGTGAATTCATTATCTCCGAGTATATCAAGGGTGTAGAATATGCTGTTGGAACATTTTCAAAAGATGGTGAACACTATGTATCTTCAGTACAAAAATATGTTACTAAAATACATCATGGGGTTCCAGTAATACTATCTTTTGAGTTAGAAAATAATAAAGAGATAATAGCTAAAGTTACTGAATATGCCAAGATAGTTTTGACAAAGCTTGCTATCAGAAATGGCTTTGCTCACACAGAAATTTTTCTGACTGCCGAGAATAACCCAGTTTTAATTGAAGTAAATCCACGAATCTCTGGTGCATCTGGAGCGCTAAATACCTTAGCATCATATTCTGGTCTTGATACGCAGATTGAAATTTTTGCACAGAAAATTTTCAATAAAGAAATCGCTAAAAAAGAAAAAACTTTTTCGAAAGTTCTATGTTTATATAACTTCGCTAATAAGCCTTTACCAGATCTGAGTTAGTTAAAATTAAAATATCCTTCAATAAATATAGTCGACCAAAAAAAACCAGTAGGATATACTAGATCACATACAGTTAATTTATGCAAATCAGATGTAGTGGCTTTTATAATACTTAGAGATAAAAACCTAAAACAGTTAGAACAAGATTATAAAGAAATATTAGCGCTAGATTTGAATGGCAATTATTTTTAAATGAAACACTATAAAGTAGAGAGATGAATAGTAATAGTAAAATAAAAATTTTAGGATCTATAATGATTATTGTCGGTACCATGATTGGCGGCGGCATATTAGCTTTACCAATAATTACTGCTAAACTTGGCTTTGTTATAGGCTCCATTCTCATATTCGTAGTTTGGAGTATAATGACTTACACTGCTGTGGTTATATCAGATATCTCTTGCTCGATGCCTTATGGTAGTAGTTTCAAAACTATAGCAGAAAAGTATCTTGGTAAGTCAGGTGGAGTTGTTGCAAGTATTGCTTTTTTGATATTAATGTATTTCATAAGTACTGCATATATCTCTGCAGCTGCATCTTCATTATCGACAACATTCCCAAGTCTTGATGAAAAACTATCATCTTTAATTTTTGTGATTATCTTTGGTAGCATCGTAGTCTTAGGGACTAGATTTGTAGATTACGCTAATAGATTTTTTATAATACTTAAGATCTTAGTGTTAGTAATTTTATGTGTGGTTTTTAACAGATATATTGATATTCCAAATCTTTTTGTAGCACCTGTTGACCTTGGAATATCACTAGTAATAGCTATACCTGTTTTTACAACATCTTTTACCTCGCATATTATTGTACCAGCTTTATCTGACTATCTTGGTAAAAATTCTAAAGATATGAAGCGTATTGTTATAATAGGCAGTATTATTCCATTAATACTATATTTAGTATGGGTCGTAACTATACTAGGTGTACTACCACTACATGGTCCAGTAAGCTTTATGGATTCAATTTTTAATCATATCCCTGTAGATAAGGCTAATATAGGCGATATCCTAAAAACGCTAGGTACTAAAGTAAGAACTCCAACAACAGATGCTGTATTACATATTTTTACTTATGTGGCGATTATGACATCATTCTTAAGCGTGAACTTATCGCTATTTCATTTTAATTTAGACACATATAAATTATACAAAACTAAAAAAGTTATAGGTTACTCAATAGCAGCAGTACTAACCTTTGCTATACCTCTAATAATAAACCAAATGGATCCAGATATTTTTATTTACGCAATGACTTGTGTTGGTTTATCAATCGCCATTTTATTGATGATTATGCCGGCGCTTATGGCATTTAAGATAAATAACCTTGGTGAAAATTTCAATTATAAGATATCCACGTATAAAAGTTTATGGCTAATTTCACTAGTTTCTGGTGTAATAGTTATATTATGTGTTGTTGCTTAAAACTTAAGTATGACTAATTTAGAGCATATCAATAATTTTCTTGACAACTTACTTTATCTTAAAAACTATTCTCAAGAAACTATTAATAACTATCAAAGGGATCTATTGCAACTAAATCAAGCTCTTAGTGATAAAAATATTATTAGTTTAACTCATAGTGATATATTGATATGGATAAAAAAGCTACATGCTCAAGGCAATTCTCCTAAGACACTCCAGCGTAAACTTAGTTCAGTTAGAAGCTTTTTTAATTTTCTCATAAATAGCGAAATAATATCACAAAATCCAGCTAACGGTATCAAAGCACCTAAAGATAGCAAAAGACTACCCAAAGTAGTCAACACAGATGAATTGGCATATCTACTAGATATAAATCCAAGCAATGATATTGAAGCTCGTGATATTGCCTGTTTTGATCTGTTGTATAGTTGTGGCATTAGACTTAGTGAATTATCATCAGTTGAACTAAAAGATATAAGCATATCACAAAAAAATATTCGTGTTACAGGCAAAGGCAACAAACAACGTATTGTATACTTTGGTACCAAAACCTTAAGTAACCTCAATAGATGGCTCAAAATCAGAGATAGCTTAAAACCAAGCAGTGATTATCTATTTATTTCCCGTGATGGTAAACACTTGACAAATAGATCAATTCAAAAGCGTCTTGAAATATTCGCTCAAAAATATGCTAGCCGCCATATCCATCCACATATGCTAAGGCATTCTTTTGCTAGTCATGTACTTGATTCATCTAAAGATCTATTAGCTGTGAAAGATTTATTGGGTCATGCTGATATTTCTAGTACACAGATATACACACATTTAAATTTCCAACAACTAGCAAGCGTTTTTGATAAAGCGCACCCTCGGGCAAAGAAAAAATAATGCAGATAAATATTTCTAACTTAGATGTAAAGAATCACCTTGATAAATTTATAGAAGATAGATTAGAGTATGAGTTTTGCAAGCAAGATAAATACTTATACCTTGAAAATGATAATCTAAAACTTCATTATAATAATAAAGAATTATTTATAGATTTTAATGATAGTGAAATCTTAAATAGAATAAATCCTAAAACTAAGAAATGTAGTGTTGTACAGGCAATTGAAGGTCGCTCTAAAGCTAAGCTTACCATCCTTGATACTACAGCAGGATTAGGTAGGGATACTTTCACATTAGCTGCTAGAGGCCATACTTTACTAACTCTAGAAAAAGATTCTTATCTATATCTACTACTGAAAGATGCTTTACAAAGAGCTCAACAAATAAATTATTTGAAAGAGATTGCCAATAGAATAACCTTAATCAATATAGATAGTAATGAGTATATACTTACGACTGATAAATCATTCGATTGTGTCTATGTTGACCCAATGTTTCCACCACGTTTAAAAAGTGCTAAAGTCAAACAAGGTATGCAAATCCTTCATCAAGTAGGATTTAATGATGAAGTATCTAACTCGAATTTATTAGACAACATTATCCAAACACAAATATCCCCCAAAGCTGTAGTTAAAAGACCCATAAATGCCGAATTTCTCAGTAACAAAAAGCCAAGCTCACAGCTTAAAGGTAAGACTAATAGATTTGATATTTATAGTCTATAAGAAATATTAAACACTTCTTTTAGCATTAGTATATGTTGCAACAATAATTATTCCGGCGATGAACAAAAATAGTGCTGATAGCCAATAGTATAGAATAAAATCTCTATAATACTGTGGCGCATTTTGAATCACCATTGCAGAGTTTGCATAATTAACAGCATAACTGATATATACTACAGAAAAAAATAATAATCCTACAGCTAATCTAAAAATAAGAAATACTCCACCTATTACCACTAGCATATAGCATAAATAATCAAAACCAAACAGTAACTCATAATTCAATATATAAGGGTTTACATATTGATACATCAGTCCAATCCATATAGCCAAAATAATTAACGCAATAACTATTACTAACAATTTCTTTTGTTTAGATACCTTGACATATGTTGGGTTTCTTAACCAAATAATAGCTGCTAAGATAGCCGTTAGTAGCTGTGCAGATAAGTAGATCAGAGATGTTGATATTCCATACTTGCCATAAATAAATACCTTTATAATTAAACTAGCTAGCACAAATAACCATGCATAGTTATTTTTTTTATAAAGTAAAAAACAAATATCAATATAGATGCATTAGCAATACAGTCATAAATAACATAACCTAAAGTAATCATATAACCTCTTAAATTCTAAAAACAACTTAATAGTTCTAATATAAACATATATAATTGTAAATATAAAGTTTTAAAATAGTTGTTTTCATGAGTTATCTAAAGCGTCTATATTTACTAACATTCATAGCAGCTTTGGCTAATACAGCTTATGCTAATGAAGATGATAATGTTTATACTTGGCGTGCTACAAATGGTACAGTAGTCTTCTCACAAACGGCGCCTATTTTTGATCAAGAATATCAAAGAATTGGTGTTTACCATAAAAATCAAATCGAACAAAAAATTCCAGTTGAACAGCAACTTACTTATCTAAAACACAATGATCTTTATTTAGATAACGAAAATCCACAAGCAACAACAACTCAAGCAACTAATCAATCAGAGACTGTTAAAGTAAAAATTATCTCACCAGCTAATGGTGAGAGTCGATTTGTGCATAATGAAAAATTAACAATAATACTTGAGCCTACTTTAACAGCTGAAGATCACCCAATATTCATCATAAATGGTATACCCAACCCTGCCCATTTTGAAAATGATATCTGGAAAGTCAATCGACCGAATCCAGGTCCAGTAACTATTGCTGTCAGAGGTAGAACAAAAGATCACAAAATCATTAATTCTGATGATTCTGAATTTTATAGAAGACAAGTGCTAGGTAGATAAATTTAATCTAAGCACTCTTTTGATTAGAACTAATTTTATATATACTTGTTACAAGTAGTACTTTAAGAATTTAGTAATGTCAAAATTTCACAAAAATATCTTTAGCGTTATTTGTATATTGAGTTTTTTATCTCTTGCTAAAGCAGCTGATACAAAAGTCTATTCCTGGCGCGCAGAGAATGGAAATGTAGTATTTTCAGAAGAAAAACCTAACGATGATGTTGATTATAGAATTATTGAAGTAGGACAACCTACAGTTATTGATACCAAAGCTCCACAAAACCTTGGTAATGATAAACCTATCAAAATAAATCAGTCTGATGTAGCAAAACTAGCCTCATCAGAGTTAGCTGAGAAAAACAAAGAAGTCCTTGAAGATGGTCAGAATGCAGATTTAAGTGTACAGATTACATCACCAGCTAATGATGCTAACATTTTTACTAAAGAAGATAAGATTGCTATATCAACCAATCCGCAGATAGCTAGTAATGATAGTCCAACATTTCTAATAAATGGTTCGGCTATTCCAGCGACTTACGAAGATGGACAATGGAAAATTGCTCGACCTACTCCTGGTGAGAATAAACTTAGTATCTCTGGACGCACTGCTCAAGGCAATGAAATAAAATCAACTAATGAAGTAACTTTTTATATTAAAAATGGCTGGTTACAACAAGCCAAAAATACTGGCAACTATAGTGGTAACTAACAAAGATATTTGATTTAAATATAAACTTTCATTCAATAAACCAAATTTGATAAATTTTTTCTAACTTAGCATACTAGTTGACATTTTATACTATTAAATTAGTTTTTGTTAATTATTAGCTGACCTCTTCATTATCATCCCAATTAACCTCTATAAATTTCTCAGGACTTTTTTCTTTGAGGTGATTTAGATTAGGACAGTTTGTAGTATGAATAACTACTCCTTTTGAAACACTCATATAACCTTGAATTTGATCAGGATAAACAGGATGGCAGCACTTAGCCATCTCATATTTCATACCATCAAAACCGGAAACTAAGACTTTTGGGGCTTTGGCTTTTAAGTTTGTTACTTTATGCTTTTTCTTGATTAATTTCTCTTCTGCTGAATAAGTATCAATAATATAATTAACAACGCTATTAGTCTTTAAACTTCCACCCTCAATCGCTGCAAAAAGACTATCACTAGTTTTCATATTAAACTTAGCAGCAACTTCAACAAAATCGACCTCTTTAAGGTCATAACCTCTTAGCTCTTTTAGAAGGCGATCTTTTCCTAAAGCTATATTATCTTCTTTATTCTGCTCATTAAACCATTTGGTGACTCTTGATCTATTCCGTGCAGAAGTTAAATAACCTGAATTTTCTGATGCCCAATCTTTACTTGGATTAGGTTCTTTACCTGTTAGAATCTCAACTTTATCACCAGTCTTTAGCTTAGTTGTTAACGGTACTATCTTACCATTTAGTTTAGCGCCTTTAGTACGGTGACCAACCATAGTATGTACTGAGTAAGCAAAATCTAAGACTGTCGAACCTTCAGCTAAATCTATTAGCTCATTTGCTGGCGTAAATACATATAGCTTTTTATTAAGCTCTTTTGTGATTTGACTATCATCTTCATTAATCTCTTTCTCCCATTCAAGAAGAGATCTTAACCAAGCAACCCTAGCCTCATAAGAAGCATCAAATTTAACACCTTCCTTATAACGCCAATGTGCCGCAAAACCCAACTCAGATTCTTCATGCATTTGTTGGGTTCTAATTTGAACCTCAATATTCTGCTCGCCAACTTTGACAACTGTATGTATTGATTTGTAACCATTTGGCTTAGGGTGAGCAATATAATCACTAAATTCTTCAGGTATTGGTGAATATAAATTATTAACCTCAGCAAGTACTTTATAACACTCATCAACATTATTTGTGATAACCCTAACAGCTGTAATATCATATAAATCATCAAGTTCTTGGTAACCTTTATTCTTAAACTTCTTGTAGATACTATAGATATGCTTAACTCTACCTTGAATACCAGCATGTAAGTTGTATTTTTTGAGCGTTGACTTTAATTCCTGGATTACTTGATGCAGGAAATCTTCACGCTGTTTTCGCGTCACACCTAAACTTTTAGCTATTCGTTTGTATTCATCTTGCTGTAAAAAGAAAAATGCTCTATCTTCTAGCTCCCATTTGATGGCACCTAAGCCAAGTCTATTTGCCAATGGCGCATAGATATCTAATGTTTCCCTAGCAATAACTCGTTGGGTATTACTACTTAGAGATTTTAAATGGCGAATTGTACACAGTTTGTCGACAATCTTTACTAAAACAATTCTGACATCTTCAATAATTGTCAATAGCATTTTCCTAAATATATCAATTTGCTCTAAGGAAATATTATCTGAGCGATACATTCTAATAGCAGACATTTTTCGCGTGCCTTGTAAAATCTTAAGCACTGTTTGATTAGTAGCCTGCTCGATATCTTCATCAGATATATCACCAAAATTATACAATTCATAAAGGATACCTGCAGAAACAGACTCTTCATCTGCTCTAATTTTGAAAAGTACATATGCCATCTCGATAGCATATAAAAATGAGCTAATACCTGTAGGGTGACGCACAGATTCAGCACTTTTATTCTTAAGTAATTCTAGAGCTGCAGCTATAATCTCAAACTTGTCACTAGTATAAAAACTTTTAAGCTCAGATATCAAAAGCTCATCTTTTATCTGACCATCACTATCTAGAAGTTTAGAGTCAATAACTTGCATAATTACCCACTTTTTGTAAAAAATACAAAGCCAGTCTATAAGCCGGGTTCTGTAATAGACAGTCATTTATCTAGGCCTATTGTCACCAATAAGCTCAAGCGACCTACCCTGCCACGATGCGAGCAACATCATAGTGGCACTATTTGGTCTTGCTTTAGATGGGGTTTACAATGCCATTGAGTGTTACCACCAATGCGGTGCGCTCTTACCACACCTTTTCACCCTTACCTTAAAAAATAAGGCGGTATATTTTCTGTTGCACTTTCCGTAGGCTCACGCCTCCCAGACGTTATCTGGCATCTTGCTCTGTAAAGCCCGGACTTTCCTCACTCATTATAAGCGCGACTGTCCGACTGACTTTGCATTTATTAGTTTTCTCTAATTTTAGCTAACTCAATGTTGTTATTAGATTTTACCGAATTATATTCTTCCTGCAAAGCACATATCTTCGCATTATATTGTTTTTTTATTTTAATTACTTCAGACTCAAGATCCATTCTATCGTTATTAAGTTTTAAACGATAGCTATTATATTCTTCTTGCAAACATGTCCTATCATATCTAACTGCTTGGATCAGTTTAAAAAGCTCAATCATATCATTAGGAAACTGCTTAAGCTTATCTATACTAAACTCCTCAACACTAGGACTCTTGCTATACTCATCGCCTACTAAATCATCATTAGGAAAAGATTTTTTATTAATATCAAAATTAGGTTTCTTCATAGAAAATAATCAAGGATTTGAAAGTTAATGAAATTATATATGAGGTAATCTACCAAAGGCTACTAATAATTGCAACGCAATAATACCAAGACCGCTAAATAATATCAAAGATAAATATAGTTTACTAAGAATATCATTTTTACCCTGTTTAGTTCTTATAGCCCAAACCATCATCGCAGGCTGCACTATCAGTAACACTGAAACAAAGATACTAGCATAGCCTAGAGCAGCTATAAAACTATTGACAAAATATATCGCAAATATAAGCGGTGGTAATAATGTTATCACCAAAGTCAGTAATTTTTTCCTGATATCTAAACCATAAAGATCTCTGTTAAAAGAGAATAAAGCTAAAGCAACTCCCAAAAAAGATGTAATAATTGCAAAGTTCTCAAAAAGTCTTATAAAAACTAATGGACCATTCTGTCCTAAACCTTGGTACGCTTCGGCTAAAGTCTCTCCTGCTTTACTCAACGCTATGAAGCCATTGTTTCCATATAGACTTACAGTTCCAAGCGTAGCTACAACCCATACCAAATAAACAAGCAATGGTGCTAGTGCTCCAATAGCGACTGTTCTTTTGAAGACAATATCATTCTCAAAGTAGTTCCTAATTGCTGGGATAACAATATGAAAACCAAATGATGTGACAAGTATTGGAATAGCAAACCAAACATACTCTACTCCTAAAACTTTATTTTCTAGTAAAGAAGTGCTAATTTGTGGTGCAACAAATGCAATAAATAAAATAAAAGCTAATACTTTTAAACTTAAAAATAATTCATTAACACTAAATACTACTTTGATACCTTTATATATAAAAAAACCAAATATCAAACAGAATAGTAACTTTGCTAAGCTAGCATTCTCTAGATTTAACCAACAAAGTATGTATGTTTGAAAAAGTTGCCCGCCCATAAAAATATAAGCCGTAAGTAACGAATATAATAATAATAGATAAAATAACAAATTCAATACTCTACCAGGCTTGCCTAATATATTATGTGTAATAGAATCCATATCTGTACCTAAAGGCTGAGAAATATTCGCCTCGATAATCAATAAAGCAGTTGCATACATAATTATCCAAACAAGAAATAAAGCCGCAACTGCATAATTAAACCCGACTGCTGCTACTGCAAAAGGAATCCCAAGCATACCTGCGCCAATAGCTGTTCCAGCTATAATTGCTATAGCGCCAATTTGCTTAACTTTTGAGACTCGTTTCATTATTTAACCTTAAAAACACTAAATTATACCAATTTTAATAATTTAATGTAAATAAACATCAACCAATCACTTATTCTAATTACATAGGAAATTAAGTCAAACATAAGACCAATCTTCTGCTAGAATTCTAGCTTGATTTTAAGAACAAATAACTACAAACTTAACTCATATTTTTTGACCTTTAGTTATTATGAGTATTCAAAGAAAAGCTATTCTAGCACTTTTTATAGTTACGATATTTTGGGGAATAACATTTCCATTAATAAAAATTTCTCTTGCGTATATTTCACCTGGGCTTTTTGTAGCTATTAGACTTAGTTTGTCATGCTTATTATTTTTACCTTTAATTTTGAGAGCCAAATTCAACAACAAACTCTATTTGCTAAAAGTTGGGGCAATATTTGGCTCACTCGAGGGTTTAAGTTTTTATTTCCAAACACATGGACTATATACAGTATCATCAAGCCAATCGGCATTTTTGACTGCTTTGAGTGTAGTTATGATTCCTTTTATTGGTAGTCTTTTCAAAGTCGATCGCTTAACAATATATGGTATCATAGCCTCTTGTGTCTCATTGATAGGAATCTATGCTCTATCTGGTGCAAGTTTTGACAACTTTACTATTGGCTACCTTTGGTCAGTGCTATGTGCTTTAATGTATGCTATATCCGTTGTATATCTAAGCTATGAAACTAGAAAAGATCACCGTAGCGAAGCTTTTAGAGATTTACGCCTACTCATAATTTTACAAATAGCCTTTGGTATACCTCTACCACTAATTACTGATATATCATCTTTTATATACTTACATTTTAATTACATACTAATAATTGCGCTGACATTTTGTGCAATTTCAACTATTACCTGCTACTACTTACAAAATACTTATCAAAAACACCTAAGCATGTCTCAAGTTGCTGTAATTTTTTCTTTCGAACCTATTTTTGCAACAATTTTTGGAAAGCTAATCAATAATGAGAAAATATATTTATCGACAATAATTGGCGGAACTCTAATACTTACAAGTTATTTTATAATTGAAATAGGTAATAGAAAAAGGCAATCTAAGCCCTAGGATTAAAATTCATTTTTTCTTGCATCTGCTTGTAGAATTCTTTTTTCTCATCAGTATCTGCAAGAGGTAGCTTAACATCATAAACAATATAAAAATCACCATCACCAAGGCCCTTACCCTTGATACGCATTTTACGCCCTGATTGACTTCCTTCTGGTACTTTCATTTTTTTCTTACCATAAGGAGTATCAATCTCTAGTGATGTACCAAGAGCTGCTTCCCATGGTGCAATATTGATATGCTCATAAATATCATTACCATCAACTTTATAATTTTTATGATCTACTACTTCTATTTTGATATAAAGATCACCAGCTGGTGCGTTTGCGCCAATACCAGCTCCGCCTTTACCTTTGACACGAAGTTTCTTACCATTACCCATTGCTGGTGGTATTTTAACATCGACACTTTGATGCTGCATTGTAGGCATGCCATTAGCACCTACTTCTTGGTAATTATACGAAACTGTTCTTGAACCTCCCTTGATAGCATCTTCAACATTTAAGCGCAAAGAGATATTTATATCCTCACCTTTCCTGGCTCTTGGCTGACCTCCACCAAAACCTCTAGCACCAGCTCCACCACCAAAAAGATCGCCAAAGATATCACCTAAATCCTCAAAATTAAAACTCTGAGATCGTCCACTTTGCGAGAAACCACCAAAGCCACCGCCAGCTCCACCAAAACCGCCTTGCTGAACCTTATCCCAGTTTTCCCCATATGTGTCATAAAGTTTTTTCTTTTCTTTATCTCCTAAAACATCATAAGCTGTTTGGATTTCTTTAAATTTATCTTCAGCGCCTTTTTCCTTGTTAACATCAGGGTGATATTTTTTTGCTAATCTTCTATATGCTTTTTTTATATCTGCTTCTGATGCATCTCTACTAACGCCTAGTAAAGAATAATAATCTGCCATACTATTTAACTCCCAAAACTTATCAAATCAAAATACTTCTAAAATCTATAATATGGATATAAGGTCTTTTTATATAAATACAAGCTATATAGTTTATTTTTAACTAAATTTTAGTAGATGTATTTATTTGGTTGATTATTGTGCTTAATCCATACTTCAAAAACCACCTATTTTTTTGTAGCATAACATTCTTTAACAATGTTATCTAATCAAAGTACAATGAGAATAAATAGAGCTGTAACACCATACAAACAAGAGTTAGCCAAAAAACTAAACCTTTTTCACTTGATAGCTTTTGGTCTAAATTATATGATCCCTTTCGCACCTGCGATAATATTTGGCATCATCGCTAAAACATCTGGAACTACTGTGAGTTTGCCATATCTTTTCGCTATGATTATTATTATGTCATTTACAGCTTTTAGTTATGTCTATATGGTTAAAAGAAATCCTGTAGCAGGCTCTTTGTATAGCTATGTCGAGTCTATCTTTGGCAAAAGATTGGGGTTTCTAGCTGGATGGATTTTATTTCTTGACTATATTTTAGTACCGACTGTTGTTGCTATGAGTGCAACCATTTATCTACAACATTACATCCCAGAGATTCCATATTACGTAATTTTATGTTCATATGTATTAATAACTGGACTATTCAATCTTCTTGGTATTAGTATAGTTGCCAATGTTGGACTAATATTATTAATAATTATGGAAATTCTTCTAATAATCTGTTTATTTGTATTAGGTAGCTCTGCGATAAGTACCTCTCAAGAGCTACTAAGCTTAAGACCTTTTGAATTTAACTCTATAAGTGGATTATTTACAGCAACTACTCTTTGTGTACTAAGCTACTTAGGTTATGATGCGATATCAACACTTGCAGAAGAGGCTAAAAACCCAATAGCAAGGATGTGAATTTAGAACTATAGTTATTTACCAGCAACAGCCTTATATATAAATCCTGCTAATATTGCCCAAATATAGTTAAAGACGATATTCATAATAAACACTTCAGTTCCAGCATTTACTGCAAAAAAACCTTGTCCTGCTAATGGCATTTTAACTAAAAAGTTAAATAAAATAACCGCTAGAGCTATAATCGAGCTTTTAATAAAAATATTCTTTGATAATGGTAGTGCAAATAAAATAGCCCAAACTCCACCCCATACCATTAGACGATAAAGTGCGTACTTAAACTGATCATTCAACTCAACACCATGCTGACGGATAAGAGTGAAAATAAAGTACAAGATACAAGCACTAATTAAACCAGCCATAAAACCAATAAAAGTGTTATTCAAAAATTTTTCATTTAAATTTACTCCTTTGCTTATCATAAACATAAAACTCATAGCAACGATATAGCGTTGTCCATAAAACTAATAATGTATAAATCAATCCTAATACAACTACTATATTAGGAAATAAAATCATTACAATAAAGAATATAAATGTTTCGGCTCTCTCAATCAAGCCAGGAGTATAGTAAAAACTCTTTGATGATTCTTTTTGACTGAAAATCCCTACTAACAAAAAACTACTAATACAAACAATTATAGACATCATCATTAATAAACCAACCCATGCTATATCAAGCTGATTAATGAAAATTGCAATAATAATAAAACTTTCAACGAAACGATCACTCAAAATATCTAAGATAGTCCCAAATGATGAAGAACTACCTTGTAAGCGTGCAACCGAACCATCTAAAATATCAAAATATCCAGACAGTAATAACAAAAATATACATAAATACTGATTTATAAAAAAAGCTATTGCAGCAACCAAACCAACTATCAACGATATTAGTGTGATTAAATTAGGTGCTATCACAGGCGCAATAAACTTAGCAATACCATCAACAAATATTCTCTGAAAAACTGGTCTAATTTTCTGCTCTATCATAGTTTTTTACCAAATATTTTCATTAAAAATCTAACTAGGCTCCTAACTTTATTGCTATACAATACTGGTATAAAGTAGTTACCAGCCAATCTTTTATTTAACTCACTTAGAGTTGGATAGGCGACTATGTGTGATGCCATATTTTTGATTTTTAACTTATTTTTAATAGCTATTGTCCATTGTACAATTAGTTCGCTGGCATTCTCACCTACAATTGTCGCTCCTAGGATATAGCCTTTTTTATTTATCGCTACCTTTATCAATCCATTAGTTGCTAAACTTGCTACTGCACGGTCATTATTTTGATATGATAACTTTAAAATTTTTGCACCATGAGTTTGCGCCTGTGCAATATTTTGTCCAACATGAGCTACTTCTGGGCTAGTATATAAAGACCAAGGTAAACTATTATAATCGACTTTTATTGGCAGTTTAAAAAGAATATTCTGAATCACAACACCAGCGTGATAACCAGCAACATGAGTAAACTGGTACCCTCCTACAACATCTCCAATTGCATAAATATTTTTGTGATTTGTCCTTAGACGGCTATCAACCTTTATACCTCTTGAAGTATATTTAATGCCAACATTATCTAAATCAAGCTTATCTAAATTTGGCACTCTTCCAGCGGCGATTAACAAATGAGAACCTTGATAAAGCTTACTACCACAGTAAAGATTTATCTCTTGGTCATCTTGAGCTATCTCACTAATATTTACATTTGTTATTATGCTAATACCTAAACGATCAAATTCTTTAAGTATAATTTTTCGGTAGTCATTATCAAGTACACCTAAGATAGTATCTGATGCTTCAAAAATAGTGACTTTGCTACCAAGTAAAGCATAAGCCTGCGCCAATTCAACACCAATAGGTCCGCCACCAACGATCATCAAATGCTCAGGCTTTTCTTTAAGATCAAAAATGGTTTCATTAGTTAAGTAGTTTACCTCAGCTAAGCCTTTAATTTTAGGTATAGCTGCTCTTGATCCTGTTGCTATGACAATATACCTAGCTTTAATAAAATTATCGCCTGCTTTGACTGTATATTGATCAATTATTTGAGCATATTCTTGAATAACATTAACACCTAAAGTTTCAAAACGTTCAACTGAATCATGTGGCTCTATTTTTGCTATTGTGGCTTTGATATGCTCTTGTACTTTTTTATAATCAATCTCAATGTTATTGTTATCTATGCTTATACCAAAAGCTTGTGCTTTATTTACTTTTGCAATCACTCTAGAAGCTTCTATAATTGCTTTAGAAGGTACACAACCATAATTAAGACAATCACCACCCATTTTATTGCCTTCACACAAAACGACTTTTGCACCCATTTGTACTGCCCCAGCCGCAACAGAAAGCCCACCAGACCCTCCACCAATAATACAAATATCTGCTTTAATCATAATTAATAAGCCTTTTTATTAAATTTTTTGATGAATACAGGGACGACTGATAATATCGCCAAAGCAACTATTGGTACAATAAATTGTGGTTCTAATATAATACCTAAGTTAATCTCATCACCTTGTTGAATTGCATATGCAAAACTAGTACCAACCCATACATAAACAACACTACCAGGAATTATCCCAAGCAATGTTGCCCAGAAGAAATCCCTAAATTTAACGCCAAACATTCCTGCAGAAATATTTATGATAAAGAAAGGGAATATCGGAATTAATCTTAGTAATAGTAGATAATTAAAAACATCCCTCTCAAAACCACGACGCATTTTCTCTATACCGCCTTTAGCTTTAGTCTTTAGAGAGTCTCCTAATGCAGTTTTTACTGCAAAAAAAACCACACTAGCCCCAACCGTAGCAGCGACAACGACAACAAAAGATCCTAATAGCAAGCCAAATAATAACCCTCCAAGCAAGGTCATAATAGTAGCTCCTGGAATTGAAAGTGCTACAACAATTATATAAGCGCATGAGAAAACTAATATACTTAACAAGAAATGATTATTTGCAAAGACTATAATACTTTGATAATTCTCTTTTAACGCATTTAGTGATAAATAACTTTGCCCACCAAAACTAAAAAATGCGATAATACCAATAATTAAAAATACTACAGGTAAAAACCTATAAAATTTACTATTAAACATAGTTTGAGTTATCATTTAAAAGACATAATAAACATAATATACCTATGCTCAAAGAAACTCATCAAATTTATTTAGCTGCGATCAATAAAAAGAGCTATAAAACCGTATTTTATGCTCAAGAGATTCAGACGCCTATTGGTAATCTTATTGCAGTTGCTGATGATGATTATCTATATGCTTGCTTTTTTATTAGTGATTCGAATATCTATTCTATAGAAAAATTATTAAAAATTTACAATGCAAAAATATCTTTCAATGCAGACAATATAACCAATCAGACTAAAGATCAACTAAATAAATATTTCAAAAGAGAACTTAAAAGCTTCTCAGTCCCACTATGACTAACAGGCACAGACTTTCAAAAACAAGTTTGGCGCGAGCTAATAAAGATCCCTTATGGAGAAACTATCAGCTATCGTAAAGAAGCTACAAATATTGGTAAACCAACTGCTTTTAGAGCTGTAGCTAATGCTAATGGTAAGAATCTATTACCCATAATTATTCCTTGTCATCGCGTAATTAATACTAACGGTAAACTTGGTGGCTATACCGGTGGATTATATAAAAAAGAGTTTTTGTTAAATCTAGAACACTCGATTCTAATACACAAAAATTAGATTATAAGTTGCTCAATTATCAATTATCATAAAAATGATAAGCACTTATGCTTTATTATGTCAAACTTTTAATAGGAGAAAATAATGAAAAAACTTAAATATTGTGGTCTAATTGCTATAACTGCATTTGGTCTGGCTAGCTGTGGTGTAAGTAAAGATAATTTAGTTAAAGAGTGCACTTAAAAAGCTGAAAAAATGTATCCAGAAGGAGGATACAACTTTAAACCATCTGTTTATCATGGTGGTATAATAACACGTGATGAAGCTGAAAAAGACTCAGAAATAGCATTTGCATTTAGCAACCTTCCTAATAATGTTTATTATGCAGTTGAAGTGCATAGTAATAAAGAGCCAGAAGGAAGAATATCTTTTGAGAGAGGGACTACAGTTCGCTGTGCCTTTGATAAAGATGGTAAACAGGTGGAAATTAAATAGTATCTATCATATATAAACTATAGAATTCTTTTTCTATGTAACTAAATCCATATTAATGGAATTGCGATAATTATAATATCTGCTACAACCAATATCATCGTATACTGGAAGACATTTTTAACATGTGAGAAGCTCGGTGGAAATAATCCAAGTATAAAACCTAGCATACACATAAATATAGCTACTAGTGACATAGTTATAAGTAGCCAATTAGAGTTTCTCCTACCTACGTGAAAAACTCTGTGAGTATCTGGTCGTATAAATCTAAGTCTAATAGCTGCGATGAAAACCATTATCCACATAACTACGGTAAACTGTGACGTAATAGCAATCAATAACGCAAATGCCGCATATACTGATGGCATTACTAAGAATACGGATGATAACACTAAAACTATCAAAATCTGAATTAGTAGCATATTTACTGGCATGCCAAATCTATTTTTGCCAGCCATGACTTTAGGGAAAAACTCCTGTTCTGCTGCTGTCTGCATCCCACGTGCAGGCCCCAAGATCCATGTACTAAGTGCAGCTAACATACCTAAGCTTATCATTATCACAACAACTGGCTTAACATCACCTAAACCGATTATATTCAGCACTTGCGAAATACCTTGTATCAAACCATTTAAAACATTAACATCTTTCACAGGAATAATTACTGTCAAACCAATCGTGGTTAAGATAGTTAACGATACAATTACCAAAGTAGCTATCAATATAGATTTAGGAATATTTTTCTCTGGATTCTCAATATTTGTCATGTGGAAAGCTACTGACTGAATACCGGAATATGAAGAGAGTGTTTTGACAAGTAGTGCATAAGTCCCTATAGAAAATACTGGTAACAAATCACTCAAACCATGATACTCTAAATTACTCTGTCCAGTAACCACAAAGTATATTGCCCCAGAAACTAACAGTACTCCAGGAATTATCATTCCGAATACTGCACCAATAATATTAAGGATTACTACTTTCCTTAATGGTAGGCAGTTAAATAAGCTTATGCCGACAAAAACAGTCACCATTATTAACCAAAACGTTGTACTTGTGTGAGTATTTTCAGCAAAATTTCTAAAGCCAATATATGAAAATGTTGCGATTAGCGCTGTTACTGAGCTAGGAAAACCTACAACGTTATTAAACCACTCCAACCACATCGCTAACACACCCGCTTTTTCACCTAAGCCAGCTTTGACCCAGCTAAAAACACCACCATTATTTTGCGTTATCATACTACTAAGCTCAGCGCAGATAAGTGATGTTGGTAATAGAAATGTAACTGCGGCAATTAGATAAAAGAAAACACTCTGTAAGCCAATTGTCGCCATATAAGCAATCGAGCTTAGACTAATTATCGCTGAAATATTTAGCATTGTTAGCGATAATGTCGAAATTTTTTTGTTAGATATATGCATTGTCTGTAACCCTATATAAAATACTCTTGAACACTTGGTCTTAGATTATATTCACTAGCCAAAACCTTTCCGTACGCACCTGCTGAATATATAGCTAATAGATCACCACGTTTTAGTTTAGGTAGTTGATAATATTTTGCAAATACATCACTTGATTCACAAATAGGTCCAACTATATGATAATGTTGTTTTTGATTAATATTCTCATCAATTAAAGCTGCTATTTTATGTTGTGCTTGATAAAGCGCTGGTCTAATAAGCTCCGTCATACCAGCATCTATAATCACAAAATGTGTGCCTTGAGTTACTTTATTAAACAATACTTGAGATACTAGCACTCCAGATTGTCCCACCAATGATCTACCAAGCTCAAAATGTAATGTAAGCTCATCACAATATTCAAAAAACTCTCTAAACCTGGCAAAATACCCGTCAAAGTCTACAATAGGATTCTGCTGTGGATTTTGATAATCAATTCCCAAACCTCCACCAAAATTAATATGTTTGATATTAATATCATTTTGCCTGAGTAGCTTGATATGCTCGTTTGTTGTAATGGCTAGTGATTGAAAAACCTGATAATTCAATATCTGTGAGCCAACATGATAATGTAATCCTATTATGTTTATATTAGCAAAGTTACGATATTCATCTTTTAACCAATTAAGAATATTAACAAAAGCAATACCGAACTTGTCGTCGAATTGACCTGTACTTATATAATGATGAGTCTGTGCATCTATATTTGGATTGACGCGTAGACAAATATTAACTTGTTTATTTTTACGCTGAGCTATTTGATTAATGACTTGTATTTCTTCTAAAGACTCGCTATTAAATGCAAAAATATCATTATCTATAGCTAACTCAATTTCCCAGTCAGCCTTACCAACTCCAGCAAAAACAATATGCTGAGAATCTACCTTCTGCTCTAGCGCCCTTTTAATTTCACCACCACTTACACAATCAATCCCCATACCATACTTCTTGGCGATACCTACTATCTTAGGATTATGATTTGCCTTGATTGCATAATGAATCTCAGCATTTTTGAAATTTTTATCTAATGATTTTTTTGCATTTAAAAATGTATCTTCTAAAAGCTCTAAATCATAGATATAACATGGGGTTATAAGAGAATTCTTACCTATATATTCAAGTAGTTTTGTATTATCAAAAATTATATACTTATTCATTAATTTATACCTTTATAATAAATCAGGTAATTGCCAATCATCTTTAACTTGATGATAGATATGTTGTGGTAGTTGTACTAACACTGGATTTTTATTTGAATCTAGTAATGATTGAATATCACTAATATCCTCTTCAGCCATAGCTGTACACCCTTCTGTACCAATGGTTGCAGACTTCCATATATGCATAAAGATACATGAGCCCTTTCTTGGCACTATTGGATTTGTATTGTATAAAACTTCTATACCATACTTATAGAGTGAAATCTCTGACATATTTTCTGCTGAGTGCCAATCTTTATCATTAATTTGCTGACTATTAACTATGCGGTTGTAATATTTTGAATTACTGTCATCGATACATTCTATACCTGTTTTTATATGAATATAATCAGTAAATGTCTTATTAGCAAAACCAAAAATTTTTCCTAAGCTAAAAACTCCTGCTGGAGACCTACTATCACCTTCTTGCTTTAACGGCGCTTTGGCTAAATTTAGGTACGAGCTATCTGCCCATGCTAGACCATTTTTACCAATTACAACAGCTGTAGCTGGTTTAATAACTATCCAATTACTTAAATTCTTTCTGCCAAAATAAAACAATCTCGCTAATTTTGTTTGCCAACTATCTGTTACTACAACAATCAGTTGTCGAGCTTGAGCTATTTTATCTAAAGCATGTTGTTGGGAATTCATAAACATTAATCCTTTATTGCTATTACTTAAAAGTTGACTTAGAGAAACTTTGTCTGTACGTATATTCTAGGCAATCTATAGCTACGATTGTATAGAAATGTTTAAAATAATTACTTAACATACACTTCAATAACTCCTTTTTAGAGATTCTAAACAACACTTATAAAACTAAACTCAAAAGATATACTCATGTTTGTACACTTTTTATTTAATAAAGAAAATACTTAATTGTTTAAAGACTATATTAATTAGGTTCTGTGCACAAAAATAAATATTCATCGTAACCAAATAAAAGTACAAGCTAATTTAATCATTCCTATATATGCTGAAATGGTTTTATCAAATCTAGAGAATACTCTTCTAAAATGCTTAATTTTAGAAAAGAAATTCTCTATCAAATGTCTTTCTTTATATACATGACTATCAAAAGGTATATGGTTTAGAGTATTTGATTTACAAGGGATAACAGCTTCAGAGGATATACCTTGAATATGCTGCCTGATTTCATTAGAATGATATGCTCTATCAGCGATAACTTTTGTATTATATACATTTTTTAGTAAATCTATAGCTACTTTACTATCATGAGTTTTATCCTCTGACAACAATATTTCTATTGGATTACCTAAAGCATCAGTCATAGCATGGATTTTAGTGGTTATCCCACCAACTGATCTACCAATTGCTTGGTTATCATCTTTATCATATCCCGTAGCACAAGCATGTGCTCTTGCTATTGTTGAATCAAGCATGACTTCTTGTAAATCAGGGTTTTGTACTGATTTAAATAATCTAGAAAATATATCTTTATCACATCAATCTTTAAAACGCTTATGTATTGATCTATATTTACCATAATAAAATGGTAACATTCTCCATTGACAGCCTGTACGTAACACATAAAATACAGCTTCAATAAACAATCTTAATTTGGCTTCATCATTGGTATGTATACCTTTTTGTGATTTTAAGAATGATAAAATAATTGACCAGAATACTTCTTTTATATGATAATTCATTTGCTAAACCATTGATATTTATTGCTTTTCAAATCTTAAATAACAGCGGTTTAGCTATTTTCAATATAATTTAAGTTTTTTGTGCACAGAACCTAATAACCACTTTGTAAAATATTTTTATATATGAAATTAAATTATTTGATTTTTAATCATAAAAAATTATTATAAAATCGTATTAATTAAACTAAGTTAGTTGTAAACTAGCTTGGTTGAATGCAAAGTTGTACAGGCAGGATATTTATTCATAAGTTTCTTTATAATAACTGATATAAAGAGACCGGTTTAACACGTATGAAAAAATATTCTAATAAATTTCAAATCATAAAGGAGATGCATAAATGAATGCTCAGAAGTACATTGATAGCGTAATTGCTCAAGTAGAAAAAAGAGATGGTCATGAAAAAGAATTCATCCAAGCTGTAAAAGAAGTATTTTCTACACTTAAACCAGCTCTAGAACATAATCCTAAATATATCGAAGAAAATATTCTAGCACGTATGGTTGAGCCTGAAAGAGGTATTTCTTTTAGAGTACCATGGGTTGATAAGGATGGTAATATCCAAGTAAACCGTGGTTACAGATATCAGTTTAATGGCGCTATCGGTCCTTTTAAAGGCGGGATTAGATTCCACCCAAGTGTATACTCTGGTATTATCAAATTCTTAGGCTTCGAGCAAGTTTTCAAAAACAGCTTAACTACTCTACCTATGGGTGGTGGTAAAGGTGGTGCTGACTTTGACCCTAAAGGCAAAACTGATGCTGAAATCATGAACTTCTGCCAAAGCTTTATGATGGAATTACAACGTCATATTGGTCCAGATATCGATGTCCCAGCTGGTGATATTGGTGTTGGTGGTAAAGAAATCGGCTATATGTATGGACAATACAGAAGAATTCGTGCATGTTTTGAGAATGGTGTATTAACTGGTAAATCGCTAGAGTCAGGCGGTAGCTTAATCCGTCCTGAGGCTACAGGTTATGGTGCAGTATTCTTCTTAGATGAAATGCTAAAGCATGATGGTGAAACTTTACAGGGTAAAACTGTAGTAACATCTGGTTATGGTAACGTTGCTTGGGGTGTATGTAAGAAAGTTGCTCAATTAGGCGGTAAAGTTGTTACAATATCTGGTTCAAAAGGTTTTGTTCACGATCCTGAAGGTATTACAACTGATGAGAAAATTGAATTCTTATTAAAAATCCGTAACGGTGAAAAAACAATGCAAGACTACGCTAAAGAATTCAATGCAAGCTGGCACGCAGGTCAAAAACCTTGGGGTATAAAAGCAGATATCGCTATCCCTGCAGCTACTCAAAACGAGATAGATGTTGAAGATGCTCAAAAACTTATTGATTCTGGTGTTAAGTATGTTGTTGAAGCATCTAACATGCCAACAACTAATGAAGCAATTGAATTCCTTATGAAGAAAGGTATAATCCTAGCTCCAGGTAAAGCTGCTAACGCTGGTGGTGTTGCAGTTTCTGGTCTAGAAATGAGCCAAAACTCAGCTAGACTTTCTTGGTCAGCTGAAGAAGTTGAATCTAAACTTCAACAAATCATGGCTAACATTTTCCATGCTTGTAAGTTTGCTAGTAGTAAATACAACCTTGGCTACAACCTAGTTGCTGGTGCAAACTTAGCTGGTTTTGAAAAAGTAGCAGAAGCTATGATTCAACAAGGTAGATACTAATTCTTTATTTTTCTTAAAATTTCTTTTTCATAATTTTTTCAAACAACTGCTATACTTTGTTACACTTAGTACACAAAGTATCTTTGATTTTATAATGACTATACAAAATAACAATTATGATGTGATATAGTTAATCCGAAAGATATTTGTAGAAAAAGATATTTGTAGAAATGTTATAATGTCTAGGTTCTGTGCACAAAAATAAATATTCATCGTAACCAAATAAAAGTACAAGCTAATTTAATCATTCCTATATATGCTGAAATGGTTTTATCAAATCTAGAGAATACTCTTCTAAAATGCTTAATTTTAGAAAAGAAATTCTCTATCAAATGTCTTTCTTTATATACATGACTATCAAAAGGTATATGGTTTAGAGTATTTGATTTACAAGGGATAACAGCTTCAGAGGATATACCTTGAATATGCTGCCTGATTTCATTAGAATGATATGCTCTATCAGCGATAACTTTTGTATTATATACATTTTTTAGTAAATCTATAGCTACTTTACTATCATGAGTTTTATCCTCTGACAACAATATTTCTATTGGATTACCTAAAGCATCAGTCATAGCATGGATTTTAGTGGTTATCCCACCAACTGATCTACCAATTGCTTGGTTATCATCTTTATCATATCCCGTAGCACAAGCATGTGCTCTTGCTATTGTTGAATCAAGCATGACTTCTTGTAAATCAGGGTTTTGTACTGATTTAAATAATCTAGAAAATATATCTTTATCACATCAATCTTTAAAACGCTTATGTATTGATCTATATTTACCATAATAAAATGGTAACATTCTCCATTGACAGCCTGTACGTAACACATAAAATACAGCTTCAATAAACAATCTTAATTTGGCTTCATCATTGGTATGTATACCTTTTTGTGATTTTAAGAATGATAAAATAATTGACCAGAATACTTCTTTTATATGATAATTCATTTGCTAAACCATTGATATTTATTGCTTTTCAAATCTTAAATAACAGCGGTTTAGCTATTTTCAATATAATTTAAGTTTTTTGTGCACAGAACCTAATTTTTTTACATTTTTTAATCATTTTATTTATTTTGAACTTCATATTCAGTGACACAATCTCTATAATTCAATAATTACTAAATATTCTTGTTTTATAGCTCTGAATGAATTTTAATCATATTTTAATGGTCGCATTAATGGCTGCTATTCCACTGATTTTTGCAATTACTATCCATGAGGCTGCTCATGCTTTTGTAGCTAAAATTCGTGGTGATGATAGCGCCTATAGATTGGGTAGAGTAACATTAAACCCTGTATCTCATATTGATCCTATTGGCACTATTGTATTTCCTGGATTAATGCTTATTTCATCAATTTCATTTGGATTTCCTTTTATTTTTGGTTGGGCAAAACCTGTTCCTATTGACTATACCAAACTTAAAAGACCTAAGATAGATACGATATTAGTTGCCATTGCAGGACCATTAGCAAACTTAGCAATGGCTTTTATTTGGGCAATAGTAGCAAAATATATTACTCTTCATCCATACATCCAAGGAATGGCTTTTTATGGAATAATGATCAACGTAGTATTGATGATATTAAATTTACTACCAATACCTCCATTAGATGGTAGTAGAATAATTTCATCTTTATTACCTATAAATTTAGCATATAAGTACAATAGTATAGAAAAATATGGCTTTCTTATAATTTTGGCACTAGTTATTATACCTTTTAATGGTTCAAACTTATTGTTTTTTATAATGCAACCGTTTATAACAACAATTATAAACTTAATTCAATTTATAATTTTCTAAGAGATATTATTTCTTAATATTTAAGAATTACTTTTGAAAACAATTATTTAGTAAATTTGGCATATAGTTACTTATTTAGTAAAATAAACTAAGAATATTAAATTTTATGATAAATGAGAAATATATATAAAATTATATTAGTATTAAGTATAGTAGCAATATTCTACTCGGATATATTTGGATATGGTGATATTCCTCCACAAAAGCCAACGCTTGTAAAGACCTCAGCATTCATTACTGATATCCAAATCTTAGATGAAATGAATGAACAATTACAAATTGATGTGATTTTTAGATTTAGCTGGAATGATCAAAGATTAGAATTTGATAAAAATGAAGAAAAAACTCCATATAAATTATATCAAGGCGACTTTCAATATGATGAAGTTTTTGAAGGTTGGAAACCACAAATTTCTATAATTAATGAAATTGGAACTCCTCAAATAAAAGCTAGACAAATAAAGATTTACCCTAATGGCGATATTATATACACCGAGCAACGTACTTTACATCTTGAAACTCCAATGCGACTTGAGAAATTCCCATTTGATAAGCAAACTTTAAAAGCGTATATAATACCATTTGGCTATAATTCTAAAGAGGTACAATTAATAGTCGAGCCAAACCATAAAATTACAGTTAAAGACTATGTTAAAGATCATCCAAATATAAATGTAGCTGAATGGCATCTAAGTAACTTCGATCTAAAAAATATAGAGCCTATAAAATACTACTATGGAAAACCACAAATAATATCAATGCTAGAGTTTAGTATCTCATTAGAAAGAAAACCTACTAATATTCTTTTAAAAGTACTGATTCCATTGACATTGTTAGTATTAGCAATGTGGGCAATATTTTGGATGGATACAAAAGCTTTATCAGATAGATTAAACATAGCATTTATAGGAATTTTATCTGTAATCGCATATCAATTCTTAATCGAAGGAGAAATGCCTGATATTGACTATTTAACTTTTACCGATGGATTTCTACTATTATCTTTTTCTATTTTATTTTCAACAGTTTTAGAAAGTTTAGCTGTTTACTGGCTAATAAAATTAAACAAAGATAAACTAGCTAGAAAGATGGATATATTCTCAAGGTTTGCTTTTCCTATTAGCTACTTAGTTTTGATAACTTCTCTTTATTTTATCTATTTACATTAAATTAGTCATTACTTACTATTCAATATTTAATAATTGCGGCACTATAGCTACAATTATATTTGTAAATTAAATTAGCTAAGATTTTGATAAATAATTATACTAATAGATACTATTAATTAATCTTCTAGTCTTTAAGTTATTATTTAAAAATCAAAAAATTATTTAGTAACAAGCAAAAAAGATCGATACTCATAATTCGTAACTCACAGAAACATAAATATGATATAATTTCAAAAACTCAAATATATACAAATAAAATAATAATATCAGATAACTACTGATAACTTTAAAGACTTATCCATTCGATCCAAAAAATTTTATAAATAAAGTACGTAGATAAGTCTGTAAGCCTGCATCTTGCATTGGCAGAACAACCGCATTTTCATCAGTTTCATTGTGATGAGAATGCCACCAGCCAGGTGGGGTTATAAACGCTCCATTAGTAGACCAATCCATACGCACTGGATTTATATGGTTACCCTGAGAATCTATCTTTTCACTCATTAATGTGTAACAACCAGATGTTGGTGCCGATAAACATAGATCTAAAGCTACAGAATTGTGTCTATGTGGTAATTGAACACTATTTTTAGGCAATACATCATATAATGACCATAAAGTAGGTGTAATAGTTTCAGTTAAACGACAAACAGTATTTGCTAGCAGAACTCCATTACGATTCCTTTTAGTTGCTTCAAATTCCGAGATGAAATTAGCTACATTTTCGAGTATAGTTTTATAAGGATAATGCGCAGCTACAAAAGTTGCTACTGATGGTTTAACTCCTAAATAATTTAATAAAGGTTCATCATTTACATAATATAAAGTAGTTTCATCACTGCATAAGTGACGTATTGTTTTATCAGTAGGGAAACTAAAGACATCTCCTTTTGTCCATCTAAAAACAATATCTCCCTGTCTACTCTCACCACTGCCTTGCATAACTACAAAGACATGTGAACTAGCATTAGCAGATATTTCTAATGATTGACCTTTTTTTAAGTTTATAAAGCTAACCAAGCATATTGGAGATGTAGCTCGGTAATCTGTTTGTAGTTGAGTACTCAAATCCAAAGTACAAATAGCCTGTTGCTGATCATTCACTAGATATTGAGCTAAAATATATCTATTTCTTGTTGTTTATTTTTTTGCAGTAAAGAAGAATACAAACCAATTTATATTTCCTTTATACAATAAAATTTATTATTTTGATATATAAATTTAGATTTTTATAGATTATTCTAAAATAAGATAGATATTCAATTTGAGAGATAATCGAACAAGGTTTCGATAAATACACTATTTAATAAAACCATTATTAAGTGACTTTAAGATTAACAACGAGTTATTATAATTTTATATAAGATATTAAAATGTTTTAATGGCAAGTAGCCCTATATTAACTTAGTGCTTATTGATTGAGCTTATTATGTAAGAGTTTGAATGGAAAAAGATGGCGACTACCTACTTTCACCTGGGCAATGCCAGACTATCATCGGCGTTTTGTAGTTTCACTTCTGAGTTCGGAATGGGATCAGGTGGTTCCTACAAGCTATCATCGCCAAAACTGTGTTTTGGGTTATAAAGATATTTAACAATTCAGCATAGAAATAGACTTAAGTCTCTCGGATCATTAGTACTGGTAAGCTTCATACATTGCTGTACTTCCACACCCAGCCTATCAACGTCGTAGTCTCCAACGTTCCTTACTGATTTTCATCAGAGAGATCTAATCTTGAAGGAGGCTTCACGCTTAGATGCTTTCAGCGTTTATCCCGTCCGAACGTAGCTACCCGGCAATGCTTCTGGCGAAACAACCGGAACACCAGTGGTTCGTTCACTCCGGTCCTCTCGTACTAGGAGCAACTCTTCTCAAATCTCTAACGCCCACGGCAGATAGGGACCGAACTGTCTCACGACGTTCTGAACCCAGCTCGCGTACCACTTTAAATGGCGAACAGCCATACCCTTGGGACCTGCTTCAGCCCCAGGATGTGATGAGCCGACATCGAGGTGCCAAACTCCTCCGTCGATATGAACTCTTGGGAGGAATCAGCCTGTTATCCCCGGAGTACCTTTTATCCGTTGAGCGATGACCCTTCCATTCGGGACCACCGGATCACTAAGACCTACTTTCGTACCTGCTCGAGCCGTCACTCTCGCAGTCAAGCGCACTTTTGCCTTTATACTCTTGGCACGATTTCCGACCGTACCGAGTGCACCTTCGTACTCCTCCGTTACTCTTTAGGAGGAGACCGCCCCAGTCAAACTACCCACCATACACTGTCCTCGAATCTCTCCTGAGTTAGAACTTCAAATATTCAAGGGTGGTATTTCAAGGATGACTCCACAACTACTGGCGTAGCTGCTTCATAGTCTCCCACCTATCCTACACATAAATATTCAAAGTCCAGTGCAAAGCTATAGTAAAGGTTCACGGGGTCTTTCCGTCTAACCGCGGGTACACTGCATCTTCACAGCGATTTCAATTTCACTGAGTCTCTGGTGGAGACAGTGTGGCCATCGTTACGCCATTCGTGCAGGTCGGAACTTACCCGACAAGGAATTTCGCTACCTTAGGACCGTTATAGTTACGGCCGCCGTTTACTGGGGCTTCGATCCAGAGCTTCGCTTGCGCTAACCCCTTCAATTAACCTTCCAGCACCGGGCAGGCGTCACACCCTATACTTCATCTTACGATTTCGCAGAGTGCTGTGTTTTTGATAAACAGTCGCAGCCACCTGGTATCTGCAACCCCCAACAGCTCAAAGAGCAAGTCTCATCACCATCAAGGGCACACCTTCTTCCAAAGTTACGGTGTCATTTTGCCTAGTTCCTTCACCAGAGTTATCTCATAGCCTTAGTATTCTCTACCTACCCACCAGTGTCGGTTTACAGTACGGTCACTTATACAATATACTTAGAAGCTTTTCCTGGAAGCATGGTATCAATAGCTTCGTCAAACAAGTTTGACTTCGTCTCGTATCTCAGATCAACAGAACACCGGATTTGCCTAGCATTCCTACCTACATACTTTCACCTGGACAACCATTCGCCAGGCCTACCTAACCTTCTCCGTCCCTCCTTCGTTCATATAAGCGGCACAGGAATATTAACCTGTTTCCCATCGACTTCACTCTTCAGCTACGCCTTAGGGACCGGCTTACCCTACGTTGATTAACATTGCGTAGGAACCCTTGGGTTTTCGGCCAATAAGAATCTCACTTATTTTACGTTACTCATGTCAGCATTCGCACTTCTGATACCTCCAGCAAACTTCTCAATTCACCTTCATCGGCTTACAGAACGCTCCCCTACCAATATACTAAATATATTCCGCAACTTCGGTGCATAGCTTAGCCCCGTTAAATCTTACGTGCAGGCCGACTCGACCAGTGAGCTATTACGCTTTCTTTAAAGGGTGGCTGCTTCTAAGCCAACCTCCTGGCTGTCTGGGCCTTCCCACTTCGTTTCCCACTTAGCTATGACTTTGGGACCTTAGTTGGCGGTCTGGGCTGTTTCCCTTTCCACTGCGGACCTTAGCACCCGCAGTGTGTCTCCCGTGATCGAACTTCATCGTATTCTGAGTTTGCATCGAGTCAGTAAGGTCGTAAAACCCCCATTGTCGAAACAGTGCTTTACCCCAATGAGTTATACACGAGGCACTACCTAAATAGTTTTCGGGGAGAACCAGCTATCTCCGTGCTTGATTAGCCTTTCACTCCGATCCACAGCTCATCCCATACTTTTGCAACAGTATTGGGTTCGGTCCTCCAATTAGTACTACCTAATCTTCAACCTGGCCATGGATAGATCGCGCCGGTTTCGGGTCTACTCCTAGCGACTAGTCGCCCTATTAAAACTCGCTTTCGCTACGGATCCCTTATTCAGTTATCCTCGCCACTAAAAGTAACTCGCTGACCCATTATACAAAAGGTACGCAGTCACATGACTAAATCATGCTCCTACTGCTTGTATGCAAGCGGTTTCAGATTCTATTTCACTCCCTTTATAAGGGTTCTTTTCACCTTTCCCTCACGGTACTAGTTCACTATCGGTCATTCAGGAGTATTTAGCCTTGGAGGATGGTCCCCCCATATTCAGACAAGGTTCCACGTGCCCCGTCCTACTTGTTCGTATGCTTAGTTCCACTGTGATTATTTCGTATACGGGACTATCACCCTCTATCGTCAAGCTTCCCAACTTGTTCTACTATAATTACAGCTAAATCATACCAGGCTCTTCCCACTTCGCTCGCCACTACTACGGGAATCTCAATTGATTTCTCTTCCTAAGGGTACTTAGATGTTTCAGTTCCCCTCGTTCGCTCTACACTCCATATCGAGTGAGTACCCAACTTGTGTCAGGTGGGTTCCCCCATTCGGAAATCTCCGGGTCATAGCTCATTTACCAGCTAACCGAAGCTTATCGCAGATTATCACGTCCTTCATCGCCTCTGAATGCCAAGGCATCCACCGCTTGCACTTATTTTCTTAAGTCTATTTCTATACTAAATTGTTAAATATCTCTATCTTCATGTAAATAAAATATTGGTGGAGCCAAGCGGGATCGAACCGCTGACCCCCTGCGTGCAAAGCAGGTGCTCTCCCAGCTGAGCTATGGCCCCAACTAAACCTAAAATGGTGGGTCTGAGTAGACTTGAACTACCGACCTCACCCTTATCAGGGGTGCGCTCTAACCAACTGAGCTACAGACCCGTATTCTATTCACACTAAAATACATTATCTACAAACACTATGCTAAATCACTTGAACAGTAATTAAAGCTTATTCTTATTCTTTCGCATTTCCGTTAAGGAGGTGATCCAGCCGCAGGTTCCCCTACGGCTACCTTGTTACGACTTCACCCCAGTCATGAATCACTCCGTGGTAAACGCCCATTCGTTAAGCTATCTACTTCTGGAGCAACCCACTCCCATGGTGTGACGGGCGGTGTGTACAAGACCCGGGAACGTATTCACCGCAGTATTCTGACCTGCGATTACTAGCGATTCCGACTTCATGCAGTCGAGTTGCAGACTGCAATCCGGACTAAGAGTACCTTTTTGAGTTTCGCTCCAGCTCGCACCTTCGCAGCCCTCTGTAATACCCATTGTAGCACGTGTGTAGCCCTGGTCGTAAGGGCCATGATGACTTGACGTCGTCCCCACCTTCCTCCGCCTTGTCAGCGGCAGTCTCAATAGAGTACCCAACTTAATGATGGTAACTATCAATAGGGGTTGCGCTCGTTGCGGGACTTAACCCAACATTTCACAACACGAGCTGACGACAGCCGTGCAGCACCTGTCACTGCGTTCCCGAAGGCACCAATCTATCTCTAGAAAGTTCGCAGGATGTCAAGACCAGGTAAGGTTCTTCGCGTTGCATCGAATTAAACCACATGCTCCACCGCTTGTGCGGGTCCCCGTCAATTCCTTTGAGTTTTAGCCTTGCGGCCGTAGTCCCCAGGCGGAGTACTTATCGCGTTAGCTGCGCCACTAGAGCCTTTACACCGACTCCAACAGCTAGTACTCATCGTTTACAGCGTGGACTACCAGGGTATCTAATCCTGTTTGATCCCCACGCTTTCGTCCCTCAGTGTCAGTATCGGTCCAGAATGTTGCCTTCGCCATTGGTGTTCCTTCTGATCTCTACGCATTTCACCGCTACACCAGAAATTCCCCATTCCTCTACCGTACTCTAGTTTGCCAGTATCAAATGCAGTTCCAAGGTTGAGCCCTGGGCTTTCACATCTGACTTAACAAACCACCTACAGACCCTTTACGCCCAGTAATTCCGATTAACGCTTGCACCCCCCGTATTACCGCGGCTGCTGGCACGGAGTTAGCCGGTGCTTATTCTTTGGGTAACGTCCTCCCCCAAGGCTATTAACCTTGAGGCTTTCCTCCCCAACTAAAGTGCTTTACAACCCTAGGGCCTTCTTCACACACATGGCATTGCTGGATCAGGGTTGCCCCCATTGTCCAATATTCCCCACTGCTGCCTCCCGTAGGAGTTTGGGCCGTGTCTCAGTCCCAATGTGGCTGATCATCCTCTCAAATCAGCTATGGATCGTAGCCTTGGTGGGCCCTTACCCCACCAACTAGCTAATCCAACGCAGGCTCATCCATCTGCGACAGCCCGAAAGCCACCTTTAATCCACAGATATTATGCGGTATTAACAGTCGTTTCCAACTGGTATCCCCCTCAAATGGACAGATTCCTACGCGTTACTCACCCGTCCGCCACTCGTCAGCATCCTAAGACCTGTTACCGTTCGACTTGCATGTGTTAAGCATGCCACCAGCGTTCAATCTGAGCCAGGATCAAACTCTTCAGTTTAATTCTCAAATTCTGACTCTAACTACTGATTACTCAAATTCTTTAACAAAGTGTTTGTATATAATATATCTCTTAAATATCCTAGAAACCTTAGCTCCTAACCGCTAACATCACCCGTCAGCCGGTGAAGACATATAATACGCATCCTCCTCACAAAATGCAACACCTTTTTTTAATTTTTTTCATCTTTTTTGCAAACTTTTTTATCTTTTTTATACTTCCCATATATCCAACAGCAAAATCAATACTAAAATAACCATATCAATACACTTTTTATAACTTTATCGTCAGACCAATTAGCTGTAAACATATAGTCAATAGATAAGTGCTTATGTAAAATGACTTTTATGCAGTAAAAAAATTCTTATACTTTTTCAAAACTCTACATTTTTATGAAATAAATTAACAATATTTAATTTATTTATACCAACATTCATATGATTAAATATTGTTACTTAAAATAAAACTCTTAACATAACACATCATGAAAAAATATTAGTTTTTAGTACAAGTAATAGTAAAAATTCAATAAATCAAAAATTTGCAAAATATGTCGCAAACTTAATTCCCAATATAAAAACAACATTACTAGATATTAATGACTTTGAAATGCCCATATATAGTATAGATCGAGAGAATACTTATGGAATTCATCCTTTAGCACATGATTTCAAAAAGAATGTAAAAGGACATGATGCACTGATAATATCACTAGCAGAGCATAATGGTGCCTACACTGCTGCATTTAAAAATATCTTCGACTGGATATCTCGAATTAATGATGGAAGTATTTGGTATGACAAACCAATACTATTACTATCAACCTCCCCTGGACCAAGAGGTGCTAAAACCGTATTAAACACCGCGAAAGTCACTTTTGGTTTAATGTCTAAAGGTGAGGTAACACCTTTCTCACTACCCGAATTTAATAAAAATTTTGACACCAATACAGGCATTACTGATACACTCTTAAAAAATGAACTTGATAAATGCATAACAAATTTTACTAATAGCATTTAACTTCATTAATAATTAATAAGATTTTTTGAGCATATACTCAAGTGTAATTCTCTTTTCCACTAACTTCTTTATTTTACACTAGTCAAGTAAATCGCTCGAATACGCCACATCAACCTCAAAGACAGTTAATATTTACTGGCAGTAAACATATAATCGACAAACATACAAAACACTATAGAACGATTTATTTACAGAATGGTGGGTGCTGAGGGGTTCGAACCCCCGACCCTCGCCTTGTAAGGGCGATGCTCTCCCAGCTGAGCTAAGCACCCGATTTTGAAAAGATCGAAAACTTTGAATGGCGGAGAGGAAGAGATTCGAACTCTCGATAGGGTTTAACGCCTATACTCCCTTAGCAGGGGAGCGCCTTCAGCCACTCGGCCACCTCTCCTAAACCATGTGAAATCTTATTATATATACATAAAACACAGTGTCAAGAGAACATTACACTATTTTTACATGCTATCAGCAATTTTAGCAGTATTAATGCACAATTTAGCTAAACAAAATAGTTAAAAAACTTTATAATAACAGAATCATTGTTAATAAATTGATATTATAATCAAAAAATGCGAAAGATACTCGTTACTAATGCTCTGCCATATGCTAATGGTGACTTACATTTAGGTCACATGCTCGGCTATATACAATCCGACATCTGGGTCAGATTCCAAAAACTACAAGGCAATCAATGCATATTTGTCTGTGGTAGTGATACTCATGGTACGCCAATAATGCTCAAAGCCAAGAGTCTTGGAATTACTCCAGAAGAGTTAGTTACAAAATACTCTAATAGACACTTACAAGATTTTACTGATTTTGAAATTAATTTTGACAATTATCACTCTACTCATAATTCTCTAAATAAAGAGATTGTTGAAGATATATATAATAAACTTAACAATAAAAATCTTATTTCAAAAAAAGCAATAGCTCAAGCTTATGACCCTGAGGCTAAAATGTTTTTGCCAGATAGATTTGTCAAGGGAACTTGTCCAAAATGTAAAGCTGAAGATCAGTATGGTGATAGCTGTGAAGTTTGTGGTGCCACATATGATCCTACAGAGCTTATCAATCCAAGATCTGTAATATCTGGTCAATCGCCAATACAAAAAAACTCTGAACATTTCTTTTTTGACTTACCCGCATTAGAAAAAAATATAAAAGATTGGATAGAATCTAATACACTCTTACAACCAGAAGTTGCTAACAAACTAGCAGAATGGTTTGAGCAAGGCTTACAAAGTTGGGATATCTCGCGTGATGCGCCATATTTTGGCTTTGCAATCCCAGGTACAAATGAACAAAAATTCTTCTATGTGTGGCTAGATGCTCCAATGGGCTATATTGCAAGCTTCAAAGATTATTGTAATAAGAATAATATTAATTTTGGTGATTTCTGGGGAGATAGTTCTAGTGAAAGTGAGCTTTATCATTTTATTGGTAAAGATATTATTTATTTTCATACACTATTTTGGCCAGCAATATTATCATCTACTGGTTATAAGACACCTACTAGTGTATTTGCTAATGGTTTCTTAACTGTAAATGGTAAGAAGATGTCAAAATCTCGAGGGACGTTCATTCAAGCTAGAACTTACCTAGATAATTTAGAGCCTAGTTATTTAAGATACTACTTTGCGTCAAGATTGACATCCCGCATTGATGATATAGATTTGAATCTAGAGGAATTTGTTACTAAATCAAATTCTGATATAGTAGGTAAGGTAGTCAATATTGCCAGTCGTTGTGCTGGATTTATATACAAAAAATTTGATGCTACCTTGTCTGGAGAGATTTTTGATCCAGAATTAGAAAGTGAATTTAGTAAAAACCACGATGCTATAACACAAGCTTTTGAGAAAAGAGAGTTTGCCCACGCTGTGAGACTGATAATGGCATTAGCCGATAAAGCTAATCAATTTATAGATTACCATAAACCTTGGCAACTAGCTAAAGAAGAAGGACAAGAACAAAAAGTTCATCAAGTCTGTTCACAAGGTATAAATATGTTTAAGGTTTTAATCGTTTATCTTAAGCCTATTATTCCTAGCATTGTTGCTGAGGCAGAGAGATTTTTAAATATACAGTTCATAAGCTGGGCTGATGCTCCAAAGTTTTTAATAAATCATAAAATAGATAAATTCAAACCTCTAGCCACTCGTATCGAAAAAGAAAAAGTAGACAAAATTTTAGAGGATACAAAGAAAATGTTAGAAAATGAACAAGCTCCGCAATCTAAAAAAGAAGAGCCTAAACTAGATATCGCAGCTGAATGTACTTTTGATGATTTTATGAAAGTAGATTTGCGTATAGCTAAAATTACTGAAGCTTCACATGTTGAAGGTGCGGATAAATTACTTAAACTAATATTGGATCTAGGTGGTGTCACCAAACAAGTTTTTGCTGGTATCAAGTCTGCTTACAAACCTGAAGATTTAATTGGCAAGCATACTATAATGGTAGCAAATCTAGCTCCTAGAAAAATGAAATTTGGAATGTCTGAGGGCATGGTTTTAGCTGCTGGAGATGGTAAAGGTATATATATACTTGAGCCACATGAGGGTGCTCAACCAGGTATGCGTGTCAAATAATATAAGCTCTCCCACAATGAAAAAATATTACTACAATACTTTAATAATTCTTTTACTGTTCTTTTTGGCATTACTAAATTATGTTGACAGATCAACTCTAAGTATAGCTAATACTGAAATAGCTAACGCTTTTAACATAACGCCAACAGAAATGGGGATATTACTATCCGCTTTCATGTGGTCATATGCTATTGCTAGTTTACCAGCAGGATATATGGTTGATCGTTTAGGTGTTAATAAAGTAATGTTAATAAGTATGATTGCATGGTCTGTAGCGTGTATATTAGGAGGTTTTGTAATAGGATTTTACTCAATCTTACTAACACGTATACTGCTTGGTCTTGCTGAAGCTCCTTTTTTTATAGTAGCTACTAGGATAATCCAACATCGTTTTCCAAGCTCTCAAAGAGGACTTATGTCATCTATAATTGCTTTAGGGCCAAGATTAGCAAATATTCTTGCACCTTTAATATTAGTTGGCTTAATGCTATTAATAGATTGGAGAGGTATGTTTATAATATTAGGTGTTGTAGGACTAATTGCTGCGATTGGCTGGAAGCTTCTACATACTAAAGAAACACTAGAGCATACAACAACAATTATTAAAAAGTCTCAAAAGATTTCCATTTCCGAGACTCTAAGAAATAAAAACGTTGTTTACTTATGTATCGGAAATCTATGTTCATCTTATGCCTACTGGCTATTTTTAACATGGCTGCCCTTCTATTTTATAAAAGTAAAACATCTAACCCTCTCACAAATGAGTATTGCAACATCTGCTTCTTTTATTTCAGGAGTTGCTTCTGTAATGCTAGGTGGGATTATCTCTGATTTTATGATAAAAAAGGGATATACTGCTGTCTTTGCACGTCTAACTCCTATAATTGCTGGATGCTTAGTTGCGTCTATAGCGATCCTAGCATTACCATTTATTGATAATATTTTTGTTATCGTTTGTGTAATTGGCGTCACTATCTTCTGCTTAGGACTAAGAATATCTCCAACATGGGCATTAGTTGCTGATATTTCTCCATACAGTTTAGTAGGAACAATTGGTGGATTACAAAACTTTGCTAATTTTGTTGGCGCTGGGTTAGCCCCGCTTATTACAGGAATAATACTACAATCAACAAATGATAATTTTATGATTATATTTATATTCAGTGGAATTATTTGTCTATTCGGCTCAATAATATATATGCTCATTCGCGATAAACGAGCTCAAAATGAGACAATTTAGTGCACTGTAATTTTTATTTTGCCTTTGGTTATATTTTTAATTTCCTCTAAGAACATATCTTTATCAGATGCAACAATCTTAATAATTTTAGAAATATTATCAGAATAATTCTCTTTTATGATTTGGATACCATAGCGGTTTGCTAAGTTCTCTACATTTACTGTTTCTGAGTAATCATATTCTAAAGATATTTCATTTTGAACCTCAACACAAGTAATTTTAGCTAAAGTCAAACCCTCTTTAGCTGCCTGCCCATAGGCTCTGATTAACCCACCAACACCAAGCTTAGTACCACCAAAATATCTGACAACAACAACTAGAACGTTTGTCACTTCAAAACCCTGTATATGTGAAAGGATTGGCTTACCTGCAGAACCACCTGGTTCACCATCATCATTAAATCTAAACTGATTATTATCTGCCAAAGAATAAGCCCAACAATAATGGTTAGCATTAGGATAGCTATTTTTTATTGCGTCTAAACTATTTAATACCTCTATATGATTTGCAACTTTATATATACATACGATAAAGCGAGATTTTTTTATTGGCGCAATTTCAAATTCTATATTTTCAGATATTGTTTTGTAACCATTCATAATTGATTATACTTATTTCAATTTTCGATTTTACTAGACATTTGAATAGCTATAGATCTATCTCACCTGCTCCTTGTCTTAAAATTTGATATGGTAATTCTAGTAGCTCGACAACAGTTGTTGGATCATAACCACAATAGTCTGACTCAACTACCGCATCTAGATAATTCATTATCTGGCTATCAACCTCATCACAGTCTGTAACCACATGCTGATGACCAGGTACTATAAAACTACTGATAACTAATGGTTCGCCAATTTCAGCTGATATTGCTCTTGGCACGTAATGCTCACTAACTCTAATACCTACCGTATTCTTAGATTTAGTAACTAATAACGATGATACTTTTTTTGTCGCATTTAAAATAAATGTATATGGGCCAGGAGTATATCTTTTTAATAACCTATAAGCATTATTATCAACTTTTGCATATTCAGATATCTCTGATAAATCTTTACAACAAAGTGTAAAGTTGTGACTACTATCCAAATTTCTTATTTTGATAATTTTATCTATACCTTTCTTTGATTTCATGCGACAAGCTAAAGCATATCCAGAATCAGTTGGTATAGCTATAACACCATCATTATCTAAAATATTAGCAAGCTCTTTTAGTTCAGAAAGATTATTACCATAACTATATAATTCGATTAAACTCTTCATAATTTCTACAACAAGCGTTATACTTCTAAAATTATTATACAACACTTAATATTAATAAAAATGAATAAAATGATTAATGATTTGCTTCCAGCGATTGTGTTTTTTGGTATCTATAAGATATATGATATTTTTTTTGCTACAGCAGCACTAATTATAGTAACGATAGCACAAGTTATTTGGGAATATATAGCCCACAGAAAAGTTGCTAAAACACAAATTTTTATAGCTATTTTAGTCGCTATTTTTGGGGGTGCTACCATATATTTTCATAACGAAGAGTTCATAAAATGGAAAGTAAGTATAATTAACTGGTTAATGGGGATTGGTCTAATAATTACGACGTATACAATGAAAGAAACACCCATGCAAAAAATTCTCAAAGACGCTATCGATCTAAAAGAACATAAATGGAAAGAAATCAACAATATGTGGGGAGCTTATTTTACCGTTCTAGGCACACTTAATTTATTTGTAGCGTATTTCTTCTCTACTGATATTTGGATGGATTTTAAACTTTTTGGTCTTTTAGGCATAACTTTTGTATTCTTAATAATACAATCTATCTATTTATCCAAACATATTAAAAGATAATTTTAACATTTTAGTTTGCAAAGCAATATTTCATATATGTATAATTAGCACACGACAACAACATTAATAAAAAATGAGCGAAGAAATTCTAAATATTGACAAAACCCCTTTAACAAAAAATAAAGCCTGCTCATATAAAAACATATTAGGCTGTATCTGTTTAGTAATTATCCTTGCGATATTTTGTATTAGTGAGCTTGCAATACTGTTAGGTATTTTTATGCTATTCGCTATTTTCTATATTATTATCACAGGTATTTGCGCTATATACATTTTACTAGTAGGTATTAAAAAAATATCAAAGTACTATCGACAAAAAAATATCCACAATAATTAAATTACTTTACTAGCCCAGCAGCATACGTACGTGCGCCTATTAAACCGACATCTGTGTTCATAATTATATGCACTGGAAAATCTTTCATCATGTTTGACATTCTACCTTTATCTCTAAACTTCTCTAAGAATTTACTCTCCTTTATTTGCTTGATGAGCCTAGGTGCAATACCTCCAGCAATATAAAGACCTCTAAAAGGTAAACTTGTAAGTGCTAAATTACCAGCAACTGAGCCATATATACTTAAGAATATATCTATCGTCCTTAATGCTGATGGCTCTCTATGCTCAATAGCATACTTAACAATTACTGCTGCCTTATCAGAGTCTGAAACACTAAATAATGCTCTACGTAACTCCATACATTCAGGTTGATCATATAAAGGATGACGCACCACATACTTATAAATATTGTAAATGCCGTAGCCGCTACAGAATCTCTCAGGAGAGATACGATGGAAAGTCTTACGCATAAACTTAAATAACTCAACTTGTTCATCATCAACAGGTGAGAAATCCACATGACCTCCTTCTGTTTTATAAACTCTTGGCTTATCGTCTTTATCATAGCTAACTAAACACATTCCCAAACCTGTACCAGCACCAACTACAGCACATAAGTTATCATCATCTTTTTTACCTTCTTGGATTGTGATTATATCTTTTTCTCTATCTAGAGATTCTATACCATAACCAATTGCTTCAAAGTCATTAATCACTTTAACCTTAGTTTTGTCTATACCAAGTCCTTCTGAGATATATTGCTCAGAAACCATCCATGGCAGATTAGTCACTTCAACTTCACCATTAGAGACAAATCCAGCTACTGCAAGACAAACAGAATCTATTTGACCTACTAAGTCCACCTCAGATAAAAACTTATCAATAATATCAGATAAACAATTGAAATTCGCACCTTTATACTTTCTTATAGCTATACTTTGTGTCGCACCATTCTCTAAAAGAGAAACCTCTAATCTAGTGTTAGTGCCACCAATATCTCCTGATAATATATACATATTTATACTCCCTATTTAATGGTATCTTGCCAATACAAATAATTGATATTCTGCTATAATGAAATAATATCTCAATATTACAATTTAGTTTAGATGTCTAAAGAAAATAAAACAACAGATTTTGGTTTTACACAAGTGCCTTGGGAAGAAAAACAAAAAAAGGTAGCTGGGGTATTCCATTCAGTAGCAGCTAAATATGACTTGATGAATGATCTAATGTCATTTGGTATTCATCGCATCTGGAAAAAACAAACCATTGCTAAATCTGGAGTTCATAAGGGTGATAATGTCTTAGATCTTGCTGGCGGCACAGGTGACTTAGCATATAAATTTTGTCAAATGGTTGGTCAACAAGGTAAAGTAATCTTGAGTGATATTAACTCCTCGATGCTTGAAGTAGGCAAAGAAAAACTTACAAACAAAGGTTGTGTTGGCAATATCGAATATGTCCAAGCTAACGCTGAGTGTCTACCTTTCCCTGATAATTATTTTGATTGTATTACGATATCATTTGGACTTAGAAATGTTACAGACAAAGATAAAGCGTTAGCATCAATGTGTCGAGTTCTAAAACCAGGTGGTCGCTTGTTAGTTCTAGAATTCTCTAAGCCAATCATACCTTTACTTTCTAAAGTTTATGATGAATACTCTTTCAAAGCACTACCATTTTTAGGTAAAATTATCACACAAGATGCCGAAAGCTACAAATACCTTGCTGAATCAATCCGCAAACATCCTGATCAACAAACACTAAAACAGATGATGTACGATGCTGGATTTGATAACGTCGAATATCAAAATATGACCGGTGGAATTGTAGCATTACATATTGGATATAAATATTAAGATGCTAAAACTAGTAAACACAGCCTTAAGTCTTCTGCCTAAATTTGATCCTCAGGTAAGTGCTCTACTGTTACCCATAAATGGTAAAGCCCTAAGTGTCAATATTACTGATATTGACTTAATCATTACATTAGAAGTAGAAGATTCTAAAATATATGCTAGCAACGAACTTACTAAAAACATTTTAAAAGGTAAATTGGCTTATATTTTGGAGCTTATTTTCAATAAAAATCTACAAGAGTTAATAATAGCTGAGAAACTTGATTATCAAGGTAGTCTCAAAGATCTTAATGCTTTTAATAAATTTTTGAATGCTATTGATATAGATCTAGTTTATAGAATATCTGAACTCACCAGTCCTGAATTTGCTGTAATTGTAGCTAAACCTTTTCAAAAAGCAAAACAATACTTTAAAACATCTCGACAAGAGACTATTGTCGATATCAAAGATTTCCTAACAGAGGAGAAAAAGACACTGATATCTCAAAATGAGATTAATATCTTTTATCGCCAAGTTCAAGAGCTAAAGCAAGCTACTGATAGAATAGAAGCGAAGCTAAAATTATTAGAAGGCTTAAACAATGATTAAAAAATTTCTAAGGCTTATCTACATTTTTTATGTTATAAATAAGTACTGTCTACTCAATGAACCTATCAGAGCGACAAAAATAAAAACTCTAAGAGCCTTATTATTGCTAAATCCATTTTACTACTCTCGAAGAGTACGCAGACTTGAGCATGGTGTGCGTATTAGAGAGGCTTTAGAAAAACTTGGACCTATTTTTATCAAATTCGGTCAAGCATTATCAGTTAGAGCCGATTTACTACCGCCAGATGTAATAAAAGAAGTTTCAAAACTTCAAGATAACGTTCCGCTATTTGATAATAAAATAGCGGCTGAACAAATTGAAAAAGCTGCGAAAAAACCTATCAATGAGATTTTTAAAAGCTTTGAAAGTTCTCCATTAGCTTCGGCATCTGTAGCTCAAGTGCATGCTGCTATATTGCAAAATGATGATAAAGTAGTAGTCAAAGTATTACGTCCAGGCATAGAGAAAATTCTTAAACTTGATACCTCTTTGATGCTATTTTTTGCAACTTTACTTAGTAAACTTAAAGAAATAAGAAGATTTAAGCCCGTAGAGATTGTCAAAGAGATAAACCAAAGCTTTTTTGATGAGCTTGATCTAGTCCGTGAAGCATCAAATGCTTCTCAAATTCGCAGAAATTTTGAAGACTCTGCCATACATTATGTACCAAAAATTTATTGGGAATATACTAGTTCTACTGTGATGGTGATGGAAAGAGTTGGTGGTGTAAGAGTTTCAGACATAGAAACCCTAGATGCTTTAGGAGTTGATCGTCGTCTATTAGCACAGCGCGGTGTAGAAATTTTTTATTCACAAGTATTTGATGACTGTTTTTTTCATGCTGATATGCATCCTGGTAATATGTTTATTGATGTATCAAATCCTGCTGATCCTAAATATATTTCAATAGACTTTGGTATCGTTGGCACTCTTAACCGCGATGATCAAAGGTATCTAGCTGGTAATTTTCTAGCATTTTTCAAAAGAGATTATCGCAAGGTTGCAGAGCTTCATATAGAATCTGGCTGGGTTCCAAGCGATACGCGTGTTGATGTACTTGAATCAGCAATTAGAACAGTTTGTGAGCCAATCTTTGAAAAACCTATGAAAGAGATATCACTAGGGTACACATTGATGCAACTTTTTGCAGTAGCTCGTCGTTTTAATATGAATATTCAACCTCAACTCACACTTCTACAAAAAACTCTTTTTCATGTAGAGGGACTTGGACAAAAACTTTGCCCTGAATTAAATATTTGGGAAACATCCCGACCAATCCTAGAAAAGTGGATGAAGGAGCAAATGGGACTAAGAGGTTTCTACCATCGTTCAATGGAAAATATGCCTAGAGTTAGTGATAAACTACCAGAATTACCACGTATGGTTTTTGATATATTACAACAAACACAAATCAATCTAAAAAATACTACTACATCTACACAATTTAATAACTTAAAAGAACCTAAGAAAAAATATCGATTTGCATTAGGCTGTGGACTAGTTTTGACAACTATTGGAGTAATATATACTTTGAATAAAGATACAACTCCTTTAATTAAACTACAAAACTTTATTAGTAATTATAGTACTAGTTTTATAATTGTTGGAGTTGCATGCTTGATTTACTATAGTTTTAAAAAGGAGAAATAAACATTATGTCAGATTGTATTTTTTGCAAGATTATCACAGGCGAAATTCCATCTAAAAAAGTGTATGAAGATGAAAATATTTTTGCTTTTCATGATATCAATCCAGCAGCTGATGTACATATCCTTGTTATACCTAAAAAACATATTGCTAGCTTAAACGATCTAACTGAGCAAGATCAAGAGCTTATGGGAAAATTTATACTTAGTATTCCTAAAGTTGCTAAGCTAATGGGATTAAAAGGTTTTAAGACTATTTTTAATACTGGTAAAGAAGGTGGGCAGATGGTTTTTCATCTCCATGCGCATATTTTAGGTGGTAAAATCAGATCTAAGCTTCCTGAGTAATTACTTTAAATTTAAACTAGCTTGCCAAGCTTAAAACCGGAGGTGGAAAAGAACTATTTGAAAAGCTATTTATCTGATGTAGTCCTTGTGCAAAACTCATAGTTGATAAACCAAAAACCACTATTGCTGATAATATTATTTTTCTCATTTTAGTACCTATGTATAAATATTTCTAATTTCTATATATCAATTATTACAAAATATATTTACAATGTTAAATATATAGTTTTTATACTATCAATAACATTTACTTATATTAGATATGTTTGTCTACTAGATATATAAGAATATATAACCTACTATGTTTAAAAATAGTGCTTGATCAAATAGCTTATAAACAAGTTTTTGCTAGATTCCGTTCAAACTTGACGGAAAGACGAACTATTTTTATATAGATTTGGCTATACCTAAACTAGTTTGAGAATATCAATGAAATCAATATTTATAGTAAAATGCTAAAATAAGTCTTGTTTTAGTATTTGGCATGATATTTTTTGTATGTAGTTAAGTTATATCATTCAGGTCGAACTAGTGTGACTATCGTTATTTTTTGAATTTGGCTACCTTTTGTAAGAGTCTCAATAAACTCAGCAAGCGTTGAGCCAGTAGTTAAAACATCATCAAATACAACTAGATGCTTAGCTATGACTGGCTTAGTTAAACAAAATACTCCTTTTATCTGCGTAGCCCTTTTATGCTTTGATGATTTAGCTTGAGATTTTGTATACTTAATTCTAGCATAGTTCTCAAAAGTTGAACTAATACCCGTATATTCTGATAGTGTTTTAGCTAATACTTCAGCTTGATTAAAACCACGATATAAGATACCTAAGCCTATGTATTGGCACTGCTGCGATAGCATCTACGTCTTTGAAGTCCTGCTGTGTAACATTATCCCACCAATATCTAATTACTTTAGAAAAAATCTCACCGGCCAATAAATCTTTATTGAATTTAAACCTCTGCAGTAAAAACTTAACTTCAGAAGAATATTTGAGTAAATAAAAATAATCAAATCACGAATTAAGCTCTATTTGTTGCTTTTGAAAGTTTAGTTGGCTTAATAAACTCTCAAGACAATAGTTACAAATAGTATCATCAGCTGATTGTTTACATAATAAACAATTTTGATTAGAGAGTATTTTGATGATTTTTGTTATAATCTTCATACCTAATTATATTAAGACAGACTCTTATATGTTTAATTATAATCTTTTTCTTAATAGACTATCAAAGAGAAAATTATACCCTAAATCATTTATAAAAAATGAAATTGCTCAAAGACTACTTAAGCGTTTGGAGTTTATAAAACTAGATCCTAAAGATATCTTAGTCACTGGTTATAGTGATAGTGATTATCTTGAGAGATTACAAAAGCGCTTTCCTAATGCTGATATTCATACCAGTCAAAACCTTAAACAACATTTTGATATTATTTTCTCAAACTCAATTATTCACATAACAGATAATTTATCGCAAGAACTAGATGATTATTATCAACTACTTAACGATAATGGTATTTTACTTTTTTCGACTTTTGGTGATAAATCATTTGCGACTCTCAAAGAGGCTTTTACAAGTGTTAGTAATTATAAGCATACTAATACAATGATTGATCTTCTGACTTGGGGCAATACCCTACAAGCAAGTCAATACAAAACTCCAGCGATTGAGTCAGACCTTATTACTTTTACTTACGAGAATATAAATACTCTTTTCGAAGATATAAGATATCTAAATGAACCTCTAGCTGATACAAATATGCAGTTTGGACTAACTGGTAAAAATATGTGGCTTAGATTTGTTGAAAAATTTAAACAAAATTTACAGCTAGAAATAGAAGCTCTGTATGGTTATGCTGTACGTAAGGCACAAGATAACACTTTAAAATCTCGGGCAAACCCAAATAGAATAACTTTAGAAGAACTAAAAAAACAAATAGCTGATTTTAAGAAAAACTCACAAAATAATTAGTTCAACAATACATCACTGGCATAGTAGATAACTGTTGCCAATCATAATCAGAACATTGTGTTGGTTTCTTGAGTGGTTGGCAATATGTTCTCCATGTAGCTCCACCATAAGTTTTCATAATCAAACATTTGTCAAAACGCTTTTGTTCTCCACTTAATAATCCCACTGTAGTAATTTGCTCAATAGGATAGTCATCTGATAATTTATACTTAAAACCTTGGCTATCTTCGTCATCATCATCTATTTGCTCAAATGATTTATCTATTTCTTCAGGTGTACTAATATTGTCTAAAAGATTTTTATAATTTTTTATTTTATATTCACTATTATATTTTTTGACATTCTCATCAATATAATCTTTAGCTGACTTAGACTTATAGTAGTTTTGTGATTTTTTATAATCTTGATTAATATTATGATTCTCTTTAATTATATTATGCGCTTCGTCTAGAACGGTGGTTGCTGATTCCTTAATTTTTTGTTTTTCTTTCTCAGCTTTAGCCTCAAGTTCATGATTAAAAACATCTATTTTCTTTTTAGTTTCTGATGGTGAATTATCTTTTAGAATTTCTTCAGCCTCAGTTAAAAGCTTTTCATAGCCATCATCACTAGTATCGACAAGACTACTCAAAGCATCTCCATAATCATTAGCTTTAGGAGCTTGATCTTGTTTAATAGTCGAACCACTGACAACTTCGTTTTCAGATACTAGTGCTGAGTCACTTTTTATAGAACTTTTTGCAGCATATTGGCGTAGTGGATTGTCCTTAACATCAATTTTAACTGCTTGTTGCGCCTTAGCAGTAATTGTATCAGCTATAGCACTACAATAACATAAGGAGATTATTATAAAAGAAGTTAAAACTTTTTTTTTCATAACTTAACAAAAAATTTTTCCCTATGCAAAGTATAGTAGATATTATGCATATAAGAAAGAGGTTTTATCTAAAGCAATTTAAATAACAATTTGCTCTTCATGCAGCTCGATATTATAATGCTCTAAAATTTGTTGTTTGATAAACTCGATAAGATCTAAAATATTTTGACCAGTTGCATTACCATTATTCACTATTATACCTCCATGTTTTGGAGAAATTTGCGCATCACCAATTTGTTTACCTTTTAATCCTAGCTGCTCTACCATAATTCCCACAGGCATATTTGCTTGTGGTCGCTTGAAAACACTCCCAGCTGTTGGCTTTTGTGGTAAATTAGACAATCTGCGTGAATAAATATCATCTAGTTTTGCTTTGATTTCTTGTTTTGATTTGTACTCAAACTCAAATTCCGCTGATAAAATACAAATATCTTTCATATATTTAAACATAGAGTATCTATAACCATACTCTATATCTTTTTTTAGATATTTTTTTATCTGTTTAGTATTAAGGTCAAGTATTGTGACACTTTTGACACAAGTATATATCTCATCACCATATGCACCAGCATTCATAATCAATGCCCCACCAACGCTAGCTGGCACATCATAAAAAGTCTCAATACCACTTAAGCTGGCATTATAGGTAGCAAATGCAAGATCCTGTAATAATACTCCAGCTTGGACACTAGCATAATTATCAATAATGTTAAAAGAGTTGAATTTTTTAGTAAAAATCACAAATGCTACATCATCATAATACTCTTTAGAAAAAATAACATTGCTACCGTTTCCAAGGAAAAATAATTTATTATGATTATTAACAATATCCAATAGCTCTTGGTTATTAGTAGGAAAATAAACATATTTAGCAAAAGACTTAATACGATAGGTATTATATTGCTCTAAAGATATATACTCTGACATTATTCACCTAAACATTATCATTTAGAATCTCTATTCGCATAAAATGAGACATATTTTCTATAAGGTTATTATAACCTCTAAATATCTGATGAGCATTATTAATAGTCGAAAATTCATCTAATAATGATCCAGCCATTAAGCATGCCATACCAGCACGTAAATCTTTGACACTCATCACTGCTGGACGTATATCATTTAGGTTTTTAAGTGGATTTATTTTTATAAGAGTATTATCTATAGATATATTAAAACCCATTTTACGAATTTGATACACATAATTTATGCGCTCAGGGTAAACTGTATCTTGAATAGTACTAGAGCTATTTGCCATAAATAACATTACTGCATATATTGGCTGTAAATCGGTAGGAAAATGTGGGAAAGGTGCAGCAATTATATCAACTCCTTTAATACAACTATCCTTACCAAAAAACTTAATACTACGATTAGCTTGGTTATACTCCCATTTAGCTCCTGCATTAGTCAATTTTTCCAAAGGCTTTTTGATACTGTATGTATCTTGAGTATTAATATTTGTAATTGTAACGTTTGTTTTGTACAGATACGCCATAGCGGCATAGGTCATAGCTTGAATACGGTCAAAAATAATTTCAAACTCACAGCCATTTAATCTCATAACACCTAAGATTTTTATTTTTCTGCTATCAGCATCAAAATCAATATTTGCACCACATTGATTAAGATAGTCTATTAATGTAACAACCTCAGGCTCTAAAGCAACATTTTCAAGTACAACCTCAGAATTACCTGTCACGGCGTACATTAGTAAATTCATAGTTGCGCCAACCGATGGAAAAGGCATTTTAAACTCTGCGTTTTTTTCTTCTTTATAAATTACCTCTATATGATCATCAGCCAACTTAACCTCAGCACCTAATGCTTCTAATCCATTTAAGTGTATGTCAAAAGGTCTTTTTTCACTAAAACTACAACCACCAGGAAAACCAATCTTAACACGACCTTTTTTCTTAAGCAATGAACCTAAAAGCATCAAAGAGCAACGTGTTTTAGATGTCATTTCCCCACATAGTTCTAAAGTTTCATTTGAAATAGCTGCAGTATCAATAGTTACTTCTTCATCCTTTTCAATGACTTTAGCACCAACATTTTCTAAGATCTCCTTAGCCCCTTTATAATCTAAAAGAGTTGTTGGAACATTAGTAAATTTTGTTTTAGTATCCGGAATTAAGCTTGCAAAAATTAGATGTAACAAAGCATTTTTTGCACCACTAATGTTAATAGTTATCTCATCAGCAAGCTTACTTAACTTTTTTACTCTTACTGCCTTCATCTTTTGATCTCTTATTTTTTCTATCTGCAAAAGGGTTTTCTGACTGCTTAAACTCAAATACTATTGGCGTACCACAAAAATCTAAGGCTTCTCTAAAGAAATTTTCTAAATATCTTTTATATGAGTTTGGCAGTCTACTTACTTGATTACCATGTATTACAATAACAGGAGGATTATGTCCTCCAACATGAGCGTACTTAAGCTTAATTCTAAATTTACCTACCATTGGCGGTGAGTGTGCCTCTACCGCAAGCTGCATTAGACGTGTAGCATCAGCTGTAGTTATTTTTTTATTTGCACATGCATATGCAGTATCAATTGACTCAAAAACATGCCCAACATTAGTACCATGTAATGCTGAGATAAAATGTATATCGACATAATCTTGCAGGAAAAAAAGCTTTCTTTTAAGATCTTGCTTAACCTGAATACGATCTTCTTCTGTCATACCATCCCATTTATTTACAGCTAAGACCAATGCTCTACCATTTTTAATAGCAAAATGTATCAGACTCAGGTCTTGATCTGAGATACCTTGTCTTGCATCAACTACTGCAACTACTACATTTGAATCTTGTATTGCTTGTAATGTTTTTATTACCGAAAACTTTTCCAAAGTTTGTTTTACCTTACCTCTTTTGCGCACACCAGCTGTATCAACTATAGTATACTTCTGACCATGGCGTTCAAATGGGATACTGACACTATCAATTGTAGTGCCTGGCATGTCAAATACCACAACCCTATCTTCGCCAAGCATTCTATTTGTAAGTGTCGATTTACCAACGTTAGGTCTACCAATTAATGAAAAATGGATACCATGGCGCTGTTGTTCTTTATGCTCTTGTGTTTGAGTATAATCTTGATAGTATTCATTTAATGGTTTTTTTAGAAACTTATCAACTAGCTTTTGCGTGTTTCTACGATGTGCTGCAGATATTGCAAATACCTTATCAAAACCAAAACTATAAAATTCAGCCATTGCAGCTTCTTCATCAGTACCATCAACCTTATTTACCACAACTACTACTTTCTTATCTTTCTGGCGTAAAAGGCTAGCAACGTACTCATCTCCGGTTGTCAATCCAGATCTGCCATCAACCACAAAGAAAACTAAATTCGCCTCATCTATAGCAATCTGTGATTGTTTAGCCATAAACTCATCAAAACCCACATCTTTATCTGAAATACCTCCAGTATCAACTACTAGATAATCTAAATCATCATACTTTGCTTGTCCGTATTGACGATCACGAGTTACACCCTCAAAATCAAATACTAAGGCATCGTGCGAATTTGTCAAAACATTAAAAAGAGTAGATTTACCAACATTGGCTCTACCTACAATTGCAACTAAAAAAGACATCTTTACTCAATAATTTTATAATTTATATATTTATCGATAATCTTACTCTATTTCAGAATTTTTATAAAGCAAATCACTTAAAGTAAAAATTAATTTGTAATTTAGAATAACAATTATGAATCTAGAGTTATAGAATATGTAATCTTTGAAGATGGGGAGATAAGCTTAACATAAGTTGGAGTTAGAATATCTTTATCAACAACTAATGAATTATCTTCACTTGTTTGGCATCCATACTAAGCCCCCCTAATGTGTCTGGTATGTGGTAATCTATACCCACTTGATTTGATGATCTAGGATAAATGTTTATGTAACCTTCACTCAAACTACATTCATGTAATCCATCGCTCTTTGTGAAAGATACATTAGCTACTAGCGATGTTAACTGAGATATACCTAGAGTCGCAAAAGCGCTTGCATTAGCTGCAAAATTACAACCCACCTCCGTTTTAAAATTAGCAAGATGTTTGCCTCCAGAACTTATAAGTTCCCATACTCCTGCACCAATACTCGCATTAAACTTACACTGAGCATCAACTTTAACTTGAACATCGCCAGTAGCTCCATAATCTATCAAAACAATAACTTTTTGTACTTTACCTGGTTGAATATCATAAACAGTATTTCCCTCAAATGTTGCTTTAGAACTAAGCTCTTTAGACATTTCAACATGCATCATAGCATTAGAATTATTCTGGATTTTTAATTGAGCGCTAACCTGTGTTGCATACATATTTGAAGTAACAGCAAACATACCAAATAAAATAATATTTTTTTCATTTTTATTTCCCTTCTTAATTACCAGTTATTTACACAATTACCTGAAGTGATTATGATTTCATTATTAGTATTTTCTCCTCTTTTGAAGAAAAAACATTGATCTTTATTTGAACCTCTACTTTTCTTATACATGTACTCAATCTTATTACCACCCACATTTCTATCAGAATCATAATTATTTGACTTTATTGCAAACCACCCATTGTTACCATGATTATTGCTACCTTGTGCAATAGCAACATCATTAATTTCAACTTTTAGTTTTTGCTTATCATCTTCTGGCTTATAATCAAAACTGATATCACCGACTATAGCAAAATTTAGAGCATCTTTTTCCTCTTTATCAATATTAAAAGTAAAATCAGTACTTCTAAATGCATATGGATGAGAGGTCAATTTTGTAAATACATCTTCTGTTTTATGTCTCTCCGCTGGTTGATTATATTTAAAAATATTACCCGTAACCTCATCTTGATCCAGATATATAAGTTCACCAGCACCTTTTTGATCACTGATAATTAGATCATTCCTAGTGAATTTAAAATTCGTTATTGTTCCTGAGGTTTTATCTATGAAGTTAAACTTATTATCTGGATAAGCCAATCCTACATTTATAGAACCTGTCAATAAAATTAATCATGCTATTCTTTTATTCATTTTTACCTTCCTTATCTATATTTTAGTAAATATTATTTTTATAAAAGCTAAAGATTAATTAACCTCCTCAACATAAAATTAACAAATAAATAATAATTTACAAAATATAATTAATTTATTAAACTTATAATTAATACTTATAATTAATACTTATAAATATACAAATACAAATAAACTATTAATAAAATATTTAATGAAAATAATTTAGGAAAGTTGTTAAATAATAATTAATATTAGATTTACAATTATAAATAAGCATTCCTAGGTATATCTAAATATTTACCCTGCTCAGAAAGTAAACACATTTCTATATAGTTAATCCGAGAGTATTTTGTTAAACACATAAGAGATAGCATCACAAAATTTTTCAAAACTATTATTCACTTTTCTAAATATTTTTTTAAAGTTAGCCCAAACCTTTTCAATAGGATTTAAATCTGGAGAATACGGAGGTAGATATAATATTTGTACATCAAATTTATTGGCTATTTCAATCAGCTTAGAGGATTTATGGAAACTAGCATTATCCATTACTATAGTAGTTTTAGGTTTTAATGATGGGCATAAGTGTTCCTCAAACCATTGATTAAAAATTTCAGTATTGGTATATCCACTGTACTCTAATGGAGCTATAATCTTTTTATCTGCATAATTATATCCAGCAACAATACTTCTTCTTTGTGTTTGATATGCTAAAACCTCACCATAACTAGGCTCACCAATTAGTGACCATCCTCTTAGGATAGAAAGCTTATTGTCACACCCCATCTCATCTATATAAAATAACAAGTTTTGAGCTATTTCTTTTAGTTTTTCTATATACTCCAACCTTTCATGTTCTTTTCTTTGCTTATATTTTGGAGTCTTTTTTTAAAACTAAAACCAAGTCTATTAAGACAATCATAAAATGTACTTCTTGGAATATTAGGGGCTAATGCTTCTTTTATATCTAATGCACTTGCATCTGGATGATCTATCAAATACTGTTCAATCAATGTTTTATCGGTAAAGCTAGCGACTCTGCCACAACCAACTCCTTGCTTTGAACTATAATCTCCGGTTCTTTTATAAAACTCTATCCATGAAACAACTGTACGCTTATCTATGTTAAAAAACTTACTCAGCTCGAACTCCGTCATACCTTCTTCATATTTATTAATTACGATGTCTCTAAAATATTGGCTATATGATGGCATTTTTATTAGACATTATAACATTTCTACAAATATCTTTTTCTACAAATATCTTTCGGATTAACTATAAAATAAATTATGTTACTGTTACTAATACTTCTTAACTAGTTACTTCCTAAAATAGACTCTAAATATGTCTAGATATAAACTGAAAGATCTAATGTAAGTGTATTCATGCGTTGTCCATTGTATAAGCTTTGCCATGAATACTCAGGACCGATAAGAACATTATCGTCAAAAAATGATCTTTGTGTCGATACTAAAATTTGATCTTTAATCCCTGAAGCTGCTAGAAAAAAGCTCCCTCCAGCAGATAATGGCATGGGAATATTATCAGCATTATAAGAATGACCATAACTAGCGTTAATATTCTGACCACTACCAAATAATTTAAATGTATATGCTGCTTGTACTGTAAAAGCTCCTGCAAATGCATTACTACGACCATTAAATTGTGTACTTTGGGTTGTAGTAGTTGCCCAGCCAGCACCAACATTTAAATTCCCTGGTAAAAAAGGAATACTCTCAAAGCTTATAGCGGTATCGATATTAAATTCTCCAACCCGTTTATCAATAAAATTAAATCTGTTATTAGCACCACGAATATCATGCATATAACCCAAGTTAAAACCAACTTGAGCTATATTTGGAATACTCACAGCATCAAAATAGGCTACTGAAAAAGTCGCATGATTTTTTGCATCAAACACTGTAAAGTTAGCATTTGAGGTATCACCACGATAGTTTATCGCTGCGTTGGTAACTCTAAGTGGTCTAAACATATTCGCAGTGATACCACTTGTCCAGGGCCCACCACCTCCAAACGAGCCAACAGAAGGTCTATATTTACCGACTGACACAAATACTGGTGTTGTATCAAGATTTCCAAAAATTACAAATGCATCCTGAAGATCGTAGTTATTATTCTGATTAGCAACAAAATCTAAATTCGCTGTGACATAATGACCAAGATTTGCCAAAAAATATAATGTTGCACTAGTTAGATATATATTTTCGCCATTACCTGTAAAATTACCACCATTTCTAGTTGTGATATCAGTACCATTCCAGATTTGTGCATCAGCTTGAATAAATCCACCAAAAAAAATTGAGTAATCATCAAAAAAAGCTCTTTGCCTTAGGATACTTGAGGCAAAAAGGTTACTTGGTAACTGTCCAATTGGTACGGTGTTATTACTTGAGAATGAGCCAACGTATGAAACCTCACCTTGAGTAGTAATCTTAACTTGATTACCAACATCAACCTCTCTATCGTCAGATGAGCTTAAAGATACCTGTTGCTGTAAATATTGTTCCCTAACTTTTTTTGTACTTTTATCAAAGTCATTAAATTGATCATTAGAGACTTTTTGCTGTGAACCAAGTCCAACAACAATATCATCAGTTATTTTTTGAGTATCAAGATTAGCTATCTGAGCTTGTAAAAGCTTAATTTCTTTAGCAAGCTTACTAACTTCATTAGCATCTAATTGTTGAGAATTGTTAACTTGATTAACTACTGCATAGCTGGTGTTTAAGAAAAAAAATAATATTGTGATAAGAACTAAAAGCTTTTTTCTAAACATTCATAAGTGATATTTTTTATACGTATACCGACATATCCAGAGTAATTGTATTCATATGTTCGCCAGTATATAGTCTTTGATACGCATATTCAGGACCAAATAGAACATTGTCATCAAAGTAAGCTCGCTGAGCCGAGAAGATAAGTTGCTGTTTGATACCAGATGCTGTTTGACCGAAAGTTGGTGAAGCATTTGCTGTCTCCATTGGGATAGCTGCAGCATTATATGATTGACCATAAGTCACACCGAAGTTAGTATTTCTACCACCAAGTATCGCAGAATAGTTAAGTGCTCCATACCATGCCCCAGCAAGTACACTACCACCATTATTATTAAAATCTTCTTTTGTCGTAGTACTAGCCCAACCTGCTCCTAAGTTTAAAAATCCATCCCAAATTGCATAAGTTAAGTTGCCGTCAACGTTTAAAGCTCCCACATTATCACTACTACGATTTAAGTTAGCTAATGAGTTAGCAATCGAAGAGTTACCAGCACCAGCAATATTAAAGACATAACCTACGTTAAAACCAGCAGCTAAGTTTGGTGTCCAGCTATCAGCATAGAATAAACCTGTTGAGAAGTTTGCACGTCTATCATCAGAGCCAAATACTGCAATGTTGGCGTTCCAGACTTGATCTTTATAGTCAATAGATACGTTAGTAACCTGATTTGGTGATAGAAATTTGGTGATACCGCTAGTCCAAGTACCACCACCACCATATGAGCCAACAGATAGCTTGTTTCTACCTGCTGTTACGAAGAATGGTGATATATCTAAGTTACCAAAAATTACAAAAGCATTACCTAAACTAAAACTTCCTGACTCATTAGTATCAAAATCAAACTGAGCTGTTACATAATGACCAAGATTTGATAAGAAATATAAATTAGCTGATGTTAAATATATATTTTGGCCATTGCTAGATAACTGGCCAGCATTTTGCACCTTAGTAACAGCACTACCAAACCAAGCTTGGGCATCTGCTTCTATAAAGCCACCAAAGAATACAGAGTAGTCATCAAACTTCTCTCTTTGACCCAACAATGTAGAAGCAAAAAGGTTAGAAGAAATCTGACCAATTGGAATACTGTTGTTACCAGAGTACGAACATAAGTAGGTAACTTGACCTTGTGTTGTAATCGCCGGAGCTCCACCAACGTCGATACCGCCTTTTTGGTTAAAGACGCCTCCTAATGGCTCAGAAGCTAAATTAATGATAGAGTTACTAGCATTAACATTCCCCATAATATCTGACGACGTTTGACCACCAATCAAAGCCTGACTAAGATCTTTACTCTCACCATTGCCTCCAAGCGTACGAGGATTTTTATTACCATCAACTTTTGAGCTGTAAGTAGTAAACTGCGAACTACCATTAGAGGTATTCTGTAATCCACCACCATTACCCTGTGCTTTTAGCTGTTGTAATTGTCCCTGAAGTTGCTGTACCTGCTGCTGTAATTTTAGCAAAAGTTCCCTATCATTTAGATTTGAACCGGTAGTCTGTGTTGTTGAAGAGGCTCCACTAGCATTTGGATCTGGCTGTCCAAGATTTTGATCACCAATACTAGTAGCTCCAAGAGGCCCCCCTTGTGAAACAACTTGAGGAGAATCTTCAGAATAAGCTAAACCACTACAAGCCAATAAACTACTAACTATCAAACAGGTTTTTAAAAATTTACGCACCACAGTAAAACTTCCCTCTAATAAAAAATTGGCAAACCAAAGAAAATCTTGTTGAGTTTATCACAAAGTCGCGCTTAGTTTCAATAAATTTCATACCTTAAGAAAAGATAAAAACGCTTATAAAATTAATATAAAGTTATTTCCGAAACAAAAATACAAAACAACTTAAATTGGCATATATGGTGCATACGTCGGTGTCCATGATGATAGGTTAATTAGTCTCTCAATCTCTTCATCAAGCTCAGTTTCTGTTAAATCTTCTAGATCTATATCAACACCATGAACACCCTCTAGAATTGCTTGTTTAGCTACTGCTTTAGTAATTTCTTTTGTAACATCAACTAAATCTGTTATCCTAGCTAACAATGGCTGAGTAATATCCTCATTTATTACCATCGGTGATAACTCACTTAATCTATAACAAGCAGCTCTAATCATCCCTTTTGTAAGAACTCGTGCATGCACAGCTACTGAGCCTAAACCTAAACCTGGGAATATAAAGGCGTTATTCCCCTGAGAAATACGGTAATCACGACCATTATATGTCACATCTGGAAATGGACTACCTGCAGCAATTAGAGCCTTACCATTTGTCCACTTAATAATGTCTTCAGGTAATGCTTCACAAAGAGATGTAGGATTAGATAGTGGCATAATAATAGGATAGTTATTATTTTTTGCCATAGTTTTTATAATTTCTTTAGTAAATGATCCTGGTTGACCAGATGTCCCAATTAAAATATCACATTTTGTATTTTTAACTGTTTCTTCAAGTGTAATATAGTTAAAATCCTCAACCTTCCATTTATCAATCTCTTCACTAGTTTTGACAAATAATTTCTGCTCTGGTGTAATTCTTTTTGCTCTTAATCTATCACAAACTAAACCATATCTGTCTACTAGATAGATACTACTTCTGGCTTTCTCAATAGATACCCCCGCTCGATCAGCGATCACATCAGCAAGCTGTCTAGCGATACCGCAACCAGCACTACCAGCACCAAAAATAACTACTTTGATATCACATATACCACTTAATGCCTCTTCAACAGTTATCTCACCAGCGTTTATTCTTATAGTGCTTGCCGTTTTCACACCAGCTATACAGTTAGCTGTTGCAACAATGCCCGTACCCTCAATATCATCATTAAATGTACATAACTTATCTTTGTATTTTTCTAAAATACGTGTCGCATTATCACGACCTAAATCTTCCCAATGCAAAAACACATTTGGAAATCTAGCTTTAACCTGGGTAACAAATTCTTCAATAAACTCATCATAGGTTTCACCAGAGACTCTTGGCAAGCGTACACCTAGATAACCAGGAGCATTAAGTAAAGCATCATTATTTGTACCCATATCAAGCTGTACCGGCAAAACTCTAGCTGGATCTATACCACTTGCAGCAACATAAACCATAATCTTACCGATACTGATATTCATACCACCAATCCCTTGGTCACCAATTCCAAGCACTGCTTCACCATCGGTAACAAGCACTAAGTCAATACTGTTATACTCATATCGCTCTAGTATTCTAGCAATATGCTTTTTATGACTTATAGAGATAAATAAACCACTTTGCTTTCTAAATGAGCTACTATATTTTTGGACAGCTTCGCCCACAGTTGGTGTATATATAATTGGCATTATTTCTTCTAAATTCTCACGCACAAAGTGATAAAATAGCGTAGTGTTTAAGTCATGAAGCCTATTTAAAAATACATATTTTTCAAGAGAATTAGGTTTCAAATCAAGCTGTCTTCTTACTCTGATAGCTTGCTCTTCGAGACTTTCAACTTTTTCTGGTAGGTAGCCGATAAGATCAAAAGCAACTCTTTCTTCTTGGCTAAAAGCAACATCCTTATTCAAAACCCTATTGTTTAATAGTTGTCTACCTGTAAGGTTAGTTTCTATTGCAAAAACTTTACCGCTTTTATTTCTTAATTTTCTTATTCTTTTTTCACGTCTTTCCATGACTCAAACCACTTATAAAATTTTACATTACACGATAACAAAAACATCTAACAAATAAGTATCTATCAGTAGTTGCTTTTTTTCAACAAAAAATGAATACTATACACTATTATACTTTCAAATAGATTTGCTTTAAACCTTCTTTTTATAATGAAAATTATTACAAACCTAAATAAAACCAAAGATCCTCTACCTAAAGCAATAGCTATTGGTTCTTTTGATGGTGTACACCTTGGGCACCAAGCAATAATAAAAAAACTCCTAACTATAGCTAAAGAGAACAACCTTGTACCGTATATCTTATTCTTTGAACCTTTACCTAAAGAATTTTTTCTCAAAGATAAAGCTCCATTTAGAATATATGATTTTAGAAACAAAGTAATCAACATACATAAACTTGGTATCAAACATATAATTTGTCAAAAATTTAACACAAAATTTGCAAATATCACTGCAAATGAATTTATCGAAGAGTTTCTTGTCAAGAAACTAAACACCAAACATATAATCGTTGGTGATGACTTTAAATTTGGCAAAAACCGTGGTGGCGATTATGCGCTTTTAAATCAATACTCACAGACTCATGATTTTAACGTAGATAAAGTTTCTACTTTAAATCTAGATAACCACCGTATCAGTAGTAGCGATATTCGCCAAGCTCTTACAAACCATGATTTAATAGAAGCAAATAAACTTTTAGGTGAATCACTAAAGATTAACTCGCGTGTCATACATGGTCAGAAAAATGGTAGAAAAATTGGCTTTAATACTGCTAACCAGAAATTACCTAAGAATTCTGCTCTAAAGGGGGTTTATCTGACTAGAGTTTTTATCGATGATGTGATTTTCTATGGAGTAGCTAATGCCGGTACCAGACCAACTATCGATGGTAAAAACAACCTACTTGAGACTCATATCTTTAACTTTAATCAAGAAATTTATGGTAAACATATAACTACAGAGATAGTAAGTTTTATTAGAACAGAAATGAAATTTAACTCTTTTGAAGAATTAAAATTGCAAATATCCAAAGATATTCAAACTGCAAAAAAACTAATAAGTACATTATAGACTATTAACATAATCAGCTTTGTACTTTATAATTTGATTTAAGTAATTTTAAATTTCTCAATATTAATTTTAATACCTAAGGAATAATCCACATGAGTGACTATAAAGACACCTTAAATCTACCAAAAACATCTTTTTCTATGAAAGGTAACCTAGCTAATAAAGAACCAATGATCCTTAACAAATGGGAAAAGCAAGGTATTTATAAGAAAATTAGAGAACACTTTGCTGGACGCGAGAAATTTGTTCTTCATGATGGTCCTCCATATGCTAATGGTAGTATTCATGTTGGTCATGCAGTTAATAAAATTCTCAAAGACATAATCATCAAATCAAAGACATTAAGTGGTTATGATGCTCCTTTCACTCCTACTTGGGATTGTCACGGTTTGCCAATTGAGTTACAAGTCGAAAAAAAACATGGTAAAGCTGGTCAAAGTATATCAGAAGATGATTTTAGGAAAGAATGTCGTAAATATGCTAAAAAACAGGTAGAAATCCAAAAGAAAGATTTTAAAAGACTTGGTGTTCTAGGTGACTGGGAACAACCATACCTGACAATTAATTTTGATTATGAAGCTAATATGATTAGAACATTAGCTAAAATTATCGAGAATGGTCATCTAAGCAAAGGATTTAAACCAGTTCATTGGTGTACTGATTGTGGTTCGGCACTTGCTGAAGCTGAGGTTGAATATGCTGATAAAGTTTCTCCTGCTATCGATGTTAAATTTAAAATTAAAGACAAAGATAAACTTGCTCAAGCATTTGGCTTAGATTCACTAAATCACGATGCTTTTGCAATTATTTGGACAACTACTCCTTGGACACTTCCTGCTAACCAAGCAATTGCAGTTAATAACCAACTAAATTATAGCTTAATCAAAATTGAAGATTTTTATATTATCTTGGCTGAAAATCTAGTTGAACAAACACTTAAAAGATACGCAATAGAAAATGCTCAAATAATTGCTACAACAACAGGTAACAAACTAACTGGAATCATAGCTGAGCACCCTTTTTACAGTCGTCATGTACCAATTTTACATGGCGATCATGTCACTGATGATTCTGGTACAGGTTTGGTACACACAGCTCCTACTCATGGTGTTGATGATTTTACCCTAGGAAAAGAGCATAATTTATCTATGGAAATTTTTGTCAAAGGTAATGGTTGCTACAGCGAGAATACCAAACTATTTGCCGGAGAGTTTATATTTAAAGCTAATGATAGAATTATTGAGTTACTTGGCGAGAAAAAACGCCTAATGAACTCTGATAAAATTAAGCATAGCTATCCTCACTGTTGGCGTCATAAAACTCCACTGATGTTTAGAGCAACACCACAATGGTTCATTAGCATGGAAAAACAAGGACTGCGCGATAAAGCTCTACAAGCAATCAAAGAAACTAGCTGGGCACCTAGCTGGGGACAAGCACGTATCGAAGGCATGGTCAAAGATAGACCTGATTGGTGTATATCACGCCAAAGAACTTGGGGAGTTCCTCTGCCTTTATTCATCCATAAAGAAACTGAAGAGCTACATCCAAATACTATTGAAATACTACACAAAGTTGCTGAGAAAATTGAAAAAGACGGTATTGAAGCATGGTTTAATGCTGATGACTGTGAATTCATCACAGAAACTGCTCAATACAAGTCAGTCAAAGATACCTTAGATGTTTGGTTTGATTCTGGCTCATCTAGTATGTGTATATTAGACTTAGATAAACGCCTAAGCTATCCAGCTGACTTATATTTAGAAGGATCTGACCAACATCGTGGTTGGTTCCAAACATCGCTTTTAGTAGCAATGTCTGCTAAAGGTAGTCAACCATATAAAGAAGTTTTCACACATGGCTTTGTAGTAGATGAGCATGGTCGCAAGATGTCAAAATCTTTAGGCAATGTAACATCTCCTCAAGACATTTATAATACTCTTGGGGCTGATATCTTACGCCTGTGGACAGCCTCAACTGATTATAAAAGTGAAATGGCTGTGTCTGATCAAATACTAAAAAGAACTGCTGATACTTATCGTAGATTACGTAATACTGCTAGATTCTTGCTTTCAAACTTAGATGGATTTAATCCTGTGACTGATATTATCGAATTTGATAAACTAGTTAAGCTAGATCAATGGGCGATTGCAAAGACTAAAGAGTTCCAGGATAAGATTATTGAAGCTTATGATAAATATCAAACCCACACAGTCGCACAATTAATACATCATTTCTGCTCTATTGAGATGGGAAGTTTTTATCTAGATATCATCAAAGATAGACAATATACTGCAAAAACTGATGGACACCCACGCAAATCTGCGCAAACAGCTATTTATCATATAGTTCATGCTCTTGTAAGATGGATGGCGCCTATACTTTCATTTACTGCTAATGAAATTTGGGATGCTACACCAAAAACTACTGATCTGCCAATCCAACTTTGTGAATGGTATACAGGGCTTAAATCTTTTGATCAAGATGCTGAACTAGATCTAGAATACTGGGCAAAAATCCAAGAAATTCGCTCTGAAGTAAATAGAGTTCTTGAAATTAAAAGAAATGAAGATGTTATCAAAGCCTCCCTAGAAGCAGAAATTACAATTTATGCTGATAAATATAATTATAAGCTATTAGAAAAACTTGGTAATGAGCTTAGATTCCTACTAATATCATCAAAAGCAGACCTAAAAGTAATTGAAGAAAGCACAAGTAGCTCAATCGCTGCCAACATACCAGGTTTATTAATTGAAATAACCAAGATAGAAGAGCCTAAATGTGAAAGATGTTGGCACCGTAGCTCGACTGTTGGGGATAATCCTCAATACAAAGATATTTGTAGTCGCTGTGTTGAGAATATAACTACAGAAGCTGGAGAGTCGCGTGAATTTGCTTAGACCAAAATTGAAATATTTTATTTTAGCAATTTTAATTATTGCCGCTGACTTATACACTAAGTATTTAGCAAATACATACCTAGAATTTGCTCAATCTCTTAAGATAACTAGTTTCTTTAATCTTACGTTGTTATACAATCATGGCGCAGCATTTAGTCTTCTAAGCAATGATCAAACATCATGGCAAATGATAATGTTTTCTACAATCTCTCTAATTGCTGCTATTGTACTTATTTATCTAATTATTAAACAACCAATTACTGAGAAAATTAATTTGTTCTCTTTTGCTCTTATTCTAGGTGGTGCTTTAGGCAACTTTTACGATCGTGCTTTTCAAGGATATGTAATCGATTTTTTAGATTTTCACATAGGTAATTATCACTGGCCGTCATTTAATATAGCTGATTCAGCTATCACATGTGGTGTTGTAATTTTGATAGCAGCTTCACTATTTACTAAAAAAAAATCATAATGTTTTTTTGTAATCAGTATAAAATTGACGTGCTTTAAATTCATTACCACCATAAGATATATTATAGATTGTCTGATCCATCCTCGAATCCTGTTGCAGAATAATCCCAATATATTTTACATCAGGAAGAGGCTTATTAATTTCAGCGATAATTGTAGCAGTCAAAGGTAATTTCTCATTCACCATAATTGTATAGCCATTAGTTTTTAAATAGCTAACTAACTTATCATACTTATTATCAAAATCAGTACCATTAAGACGAATAACCTGATCCGGATAATTTGCCACTAAAAATCTCGCACCATCAATATCATTTGTGTGTTTGCTAAAATCAAGTTGTTTAATCATGCTATATCTTGTCAATTTCTCATAATGGGTAATATTATCTTCTATATCACTTTTGACAGTACATGATGCAAGCACCAAACTCGCCAAGCAAAGGGTAAAAATTTTCTTGGACATTACTTAGACCTAATCAGCTAAAAATATTCATTAATGTAATTATAACTACAAAGTAACTATTTTATAAGCTTTTATAATATACAATTCTAATAACTCCAAATCTTTATTTATTATAAAAATATCCATACAATATACAAAAAAATAATTAGCTATATAAATGTCAAAAGGTTCTAGTACTAAAAAATGGTTACATGAGCATACTTCGGATTACTATGTTATCCAAGCAAATAAGCTTGGCTATCGTAGTAGAGCAAGCTTTAAAATTCTTGAAATACAAGATAAATATCAATTATTTAAACCAAATATGTTTGTTGTCGATCTTGGTGCAGCTCCAGGTGGTTGGTCTGAGCAAGTTATAAAATATATAGGTAAAAATGGTAAGCTTATTGCTCTAGATCTACTAGAAATGGCTCCAATAGCTGGAGTAGAGTTTATTCAAGGCGACTTCTCTAGTGATGAAACTTACCAAAAACTCAATACTCTTGTTAATAATCAAAAGATTGATTGTGTTATCTCTGATATGGCGCCAAATCTAAGTGGTAACAAAACTTCAGATCAAGCAAAATCGATATATTTGCTTGAATTAGCTTTGGATTTTGCTAATACTAATCTCAACAAAAACGGCAGTTTCGTTGCAAAAGTCTTTCAAGGTCAAGGCAGTGATGAATATCTCAAATTAGTAAGAGAGTCTTTTAATAAAGTGATTCAATTTAAACCAAAATCTTCAAGAGCAAAGTCACGAGAGTTTTATGTTATCGCAACTGAATTTAAGGGTTGACTTATCCTTCAAACACATAATTTATAAATAGAATTTTTAAGATTAGTCTATTTTATAGTTTATTTAAAAAAGTCTCCGCTAAAATTTTCTTCTAACTTTTCAAGCAGGTAATCATATAAGGTTGGAGCTATTTCTCTTAGATACTTATTTCTTTCTAAGACCTTATCTTTACTAATATGATGTTTTTTCCATGTACCTCCATTATTATTAAAGTTTTGTATTGCTGGAACCAACCTATCTATAGCATTAGCAAATTTTGCTTCATTTGTTTCAGCACTATCAAACTCTAGCCATAGCTGCTCTAGCTGTTGTCCTTGAGGTTTAGGTAAAATTTTAGCTATTCTTTGAATTGCGGCAAGCTCGCTATGTTTTTGTGAGTCTAATGTTTGACTATCAGCAAACGCAAAAGTATCACCACTATATATTTCAACAATATCATGAATCAAAAGCATCTTAGTAACTTTAGTAATATCTAAACTGACAGTGGCATACCCTGCCAAAATATTAGCAGTTAGGGCAACTTGCCAACTATGTTCAGCGCTATTCTCATGACGACCACCATCACATGGTAACCAAGTTTGGCGGTAAACTCTTTTTAGCTTCTCAAGCTCACTAATAAACTCAAGCTGCGCTATTAAATCTTGACTCATATATCAAGCTTCCATAAATCAAACATTTTACTCGCAACTAACCTATTTGCTTTTGCTGTCGGATGACAATAATCCCAACATAAGTACTTCTCTGGATCACCCATTATTTCTATATCATATTGAATATTACCCAGTGAGTCAGCACCACCATAACTATCAATACAGGCATCGGTAACATTTTCAAAACCATATTTAGCAGGATTTTCAACACAATCATTTAATAAACTATAAAAATCAAAAAGCTTAAGGTTTATATGAGGAAAAATTGCTTGTAATTCAGAAACACGATTTCTTAATAAACCATTTTGAAGATTCACATTTATTTGCATATATGATTTAAAAAACTTACCTACCCAATTAGAGAGATAATCTTTATATGCTGGTGCTTTAGTAACATCAGGAATGTTCCACAATATTATATTTTTAGCCCCCATTTTTATAGTTTTCCTAACGATCTTATTTAGGTCTCTTGCTACTCTGAATTTTGGAACCAGGTTTATATATGGAATCTCATTATAAACCATAAACATAAAATTATTTGCACCACCATTTATTACAACCAAGTCATCATCAGCAAATCTTCCTTCTTCATTTTCAAATCTGATAATTTGTTCTGATACAGAAAAAGAGTGAAATCTTAGCAATGATGATGGATTTGTCCCATGTGTCAACGCTCCTCCAATTGCATAATTTTTATGTTTAATTTCTGATAGTTTCTGATCTTTAGCTAACATCTGTGCTAAAACCTCTGTTGATACTAGACCATTTGAAAATCTGCCATCATGGTATGGCTTACCTGGTATGTCCAATGTCTTCATGATATTACCATTATCTAAAAGACTATCTCCAAAAACTACTAATCTATTTATTTGTCGCATATTTAATCCTTGTACTCAAAAAAATTAGCCATCCAATGGGCTATTATTAAGCTATTATCTCTAATTCTTAGGCTTTCTAAAGCATGATGAAACTCATTTTTTATATCATCTTGATATTCTTTAATAAGTGCATGTTTATGTACCTTAAGCATTTCAGGGTGGGCTTGTATTCCTAAGATATGATTGTTTATACAAAACATCTGAACTTTACAGTAATCACTGGTACTTATGAGTTCAGCTCCTTGAGGTAATTTAACTACCATATCTTGATGATAAAATAACAAACTCAAATAACTATGAAATGGCTCCATCCATGGCTTTCTAGTTAAAATCTCAACGTTACGTACTCCTACAGCAAATCCTTTAGGACCTCGTTCAACCCTACCACCTAGAGCTTGAGCTAAAATTTGATGTCCAAAACAAATACCTATGATCTTTTTATGGTTATCATGAAGCTTAACTATTTCTGTTTTTAATTTAATAATCCAAGCAAGATTATCAAAAGCTGTAGCTTTACTCCCCGTTATGATAAAACCATCATATATATCATAGTCTTGTGGATACTCCTGCATAGTTACATCAAAAATATCAAAATCAACCACTACAGATAACTTAAAAAAAAGATTAGCAAACATTTCCGGATAATTACCTCCGGCAACCCCACGGCGATGTTCTGGGATATGGTCTGTTTGTAAAATTGCTATTTTCATGTGATTTTTATTATTAATTTATTAGCGCATCAAAGAGTATTTTCTTAAACTCCGGTGTTATTTCAAAAGTATATGTATAATTTTTTGTTCCGCAACGCGAACCTTTTATTTTTAAAAGGTTACCATCTTTAGCGATATCTTTGATAGTTATCACATCAATTTTTGTACTATCTAAAATTTCAGCTTTACGCTTCCAGTTATCTCGATAGCGAGTAATTGCGCTACGATATGAACCAGAAATTTTATTTTCTAAAGCTTTTTTGACAAACTCTTGAGCTCCTTGAGGTATTTCTTCAGCAAACTTCTTAAGCTCATATAAAGTTCTAACATCATCAATAATACCTCTATTTGACAGCTCACGAATATCCGCATTAGCATCAGCTATCTTTAGACGCATAGATATCCAACTATTATCTCTGCCCAAAATCTTAGCGATATCAGATTTTTTGACATTCTTATTCTCTATCAAATCTCTCAAGGCATTAGCCTCTTCAAATGGTGAGACATTTTCTCTTTGATCATTTTCCAAAAGCTGTAATAGCACAATATTTGCATCAGACTCCTCTTGTCGAACTATACAAGGTATTGTTGTTAGACCAGCCTGTTTGCTTGCTAAATATCTTCGTTCGCCAGCTATTATATAATGAATACCATTAGCTTTTTTAGCAGTAACGATAATCGGCTGAATTACGCCATTTTCTTTGATGCTATCAGCAAGAGAGTCGATATTTTTAAATGTCTTACGCGGCTGATTGGCATCTGGTTTTATAATAGTCAAAGGTAATTCAAAAAGCTGACCAACCTTGCTTGCCTGTTCGTTTAGTTCTTGTAGTTGCATAGCTCTAAGGATATCTTTTTTCTCTTGAGCAACAGTGTCATGAATCTTATGATTGATTTTACGGTTCATTAAGGAAACTTTTTTAGCCATTATGCTCTCCAAAGAACTCAACTATTTCTCTTGCTAGTTTTTTAACCTGTATATGAACCTTGCTTTGCTTAGCGTAGTCACCAACATAAACTCCTTCAGCTTCAGCCTCGATAAACTTAACACTTTGGGAAACATAAGCTTCAAAAAAATTACCATCCTCTTCAAAGAATTCTAACAAGCTTTTTGCCATATTTGACTGCATTTGTACCCTATTAGCAAAGAATTTATAAGGTTTTTCGGCAGTTAGTGCCAAATCTTTTGCCTCGATAAGTCCTGATAAGTCCATACCACTAGGTGAACATGGTATAACTACCAGGTCAGATAATAATGCCGACTTTAAAGCCGCAGTTTGGAAATTAGGTGGCGTATCAATAACAATAAAGTCTAAGCCTTGCTTAAGCTCAATAACTTTTTCACGCACGTTTTTCTCGTCAAGAATATAGACAAAATTACTTTCCTGATTATTTTTAGTCATCCACATATAAGCGTCAGGCTTATCCTTATCCATATCAATTATGGCAACTCTATAGCCAAGTTCTTTTAGACCACAGGCAATATTAATTGCTGTAGTAGTTTTTCCCGAACCACCCTTTTGCTGTAGCAAAGAAACTACTTTTGCATTTTTTTGCTTCATCTTTTTGAACCTTAAAATATACGAATTATTTTATTTATATAAAATACTTAGCAAATTATAGTCTATATTTGTCTGCTATAAAACCAACTTTTGTACATTAACTATTGATAAGCTGCTTGTTTTCTTATATTTTATTAAATCACCGCTGAGTATTCACATAAATACTCTTTTTATAAAAAATCATTTCAAAGGTTAAAAATGGCAAAAAATTTAGTAATCGTAGAGTCTCCAGCCAAAACTAAGACTATAAAAAAATACCTTGGTAACGAATTTGAAATATTAGCATCATTTGGACACGTACGCGAAATACCTTCCAAAGATACTTCTATCGATGTTAATGATAATTTTAAGATTAAGTTCACAACTAGTGAAAAAAGCAAAAAACATTTAGATGCAATCAAAAAAGCAGCTAAAGATGCTCAAAATATCTATCTCGCTACTGACCCAGATAGAGAAGGTGAAGCTATATCATGGCATGTACAAGAAGTATTAAAAAGTGCACGCTTACTTAAAGATAAAAATATCTATCGTGTCACATTTAACGAAATCACAAAATCAGCAGTTACAAATGCTATAGCAAATCCAAAAGAGTTATCTATGGATTTAGTTGATGCTCAAAAAGCACGCCAAGCACTAGATTTTCTGGTTGGCTTTAATATATCTCCGCTATTATGGCGTAAAATCACCAGTGGCTTATCAGCAGGAAGAGTACAAAGTCCTGCTCTAAGAATGATTGTCGAGCGTGAAATAGAGCGTGAAAACTTCATCAAACAAGATTATTGGAGTCTAACTGCAGATACTTTCAAACAAAAACAAATATTTGCAAATTTGCTTGAATTTAATAATAATAAAGTTGAACAATTCACTTTCACAACAGCAGAAGATGCTGAAAATGCAAAAGCCCATATCCTAAAAGATGCTAATGGTTTTTTGATAGTTGATGGCATTACTGAGAAAAAAACACGGAGAAACCCATATCCTCCATTTATAACATCAACACTACAGCAAGAGGCTTCAAAAAAACTCGGCTTTACCGCTAAAAGAACAATGTCTACTGCACAAAAATTATATGAAGGTATTGATCTAGGCAATGGTGAATCCGTTGGTCTTATCTCGTACATGAGAACAGATTCAACCAACCTTTCTAACGATGCTCTTAATGATATTAGAAACTTTATTCAAGCAAAATATGATAAGGATATGCTACCAGCTAAGCCACGAGTTTTTGAGAAAAAATCACAGAATGCACAAGAAGCACACGAAGCTATCCGTGTCACAGCTGCGAATAGAACTCCAGAATCAATAAAGCAGTTTTTAACTAATGATGAATTTAAGCTCTATAGCCTAATCTACAATCGAACTATTGCTTGTCAAATGAAACATGCAACTTTAAATAGTACATCAGTAGATTTAATTACCGAAAATACTAAACATAGGTTTAGAGTTACAGGAACTGTTATAGTAGATGCCGGATTCTTGAAAATTTATAATGTTGAGAAAGATGAGGATGAAAAAGACTCAGATGATGAGCAAACTTTACCAAAATTTGAAAAAGGTGAAAAAATAATACTAAATGATGTAATTACTAAAGCTCACTCAACAGAGCCACCACCTCGCTATACCGAAGCATCTTTGGTTAAAGCATTAGAAAAATATGGTATTGGTAGACCTTCAACCTATGCAACAATCATCTCAACTTTACAGCAACGTGAGTATGTTGAGGTAGACAAACGTCGTTTTATCCCTACAGATAAAGGTCGTATCGTAAATAAATTTCTAACTGAATATTTCAAAAAATATGTTGAGTACTCTTATACCGCAGGCTTAGAAAAAGAGCTTGATGAAATTGCTCATCACAAAAATGATTACCTAAGTGTATTAAATAATTTCTGGCATCCATTTATTGAGAGAATCAATAAGATTTCTGAAGATGTCTCACGCAAAGATGTTGTGCAAGAAGAGCTAGAGGAAGACTGTCCTGAATGCGGTAGTAAATTATCACTTCGACTTGGTAAAAATGGTAGATTTATTGGCTGTACAAACTACCCAACTTGTAAATACACCCGTCCAGTAGATAGTGATCCTAAAGAAGTCATCAAAGAAGAACCTATAGTCGTAGAAGATAGAAAATGCCCTAAGTGCAATTCTGATTTGCATATCAAACAAGGTCGCTATGGTAAGTTTATTGGTTGCTCAAATTATCCTGAATGCAAACATATGGAACCTCTTGAAAAACCCAAAGATACTGGTGCAGTTTGTCCTAAATGTAATAAAAATCATATTGTTGAGAAAAAATCTCGCAAAGGTAAAGTTTTCTATGCTTGTGCTGGCTTCCCTAAGTGTAAAAATGCTTATTGGTATCCACCAATAAAAGAAGAGTGTCCTAAATGCCACTCACCAATACTGTTACACAAGATAACCAAAAAAGATGGCGAACAGAAAGCTTGCCCTAATAGCGAGTGTGACTATGCTGTAGCATTTGAAACTAAATAAATTATATCCTTTCAAGCTTAGATTTATAGAGTATTCTGTATGTTTAAAATAAATTATATCCACAAAGGTGGAAATATAAGTGGTAAAATTGCAATACAAAATATACTCGCAAATATAGACAATCCAACTATTGCATAGCTTGTAGCTGATACACTAGTATCTTGTTGAGGCTGTTTTACAAAAATAGATAAGCAAAAACCAAATACAAAGACACAACCAAATAAACCTAAGGATGTTTTAAACATCGCATTTAGCATCCCATCAATCATCCCTGCTGTTAACATCATTACAAATATACATTGATAAGGGTTTAAGCATATCTCAAGGCGTTTTTTGTATAAGTTTCTAACAGTTGTAATAATAACTACAGCTGCAGCTATAAATGCAGGAATACCCCACTGTGACCATATTTCCAGCAATAGATTATGCGGATAACCATCTGGGCGTTTAGTAATCGCTAGATAATTCCATTGCCCCACTCCAGTTAAAGGATGCTCAACCCCAACCCAAAAAGCTTCTTTCCATAATGGAATTCTACCACTAAAACCACCTCTAACAAGATCTGCTGATGATTTAACATTCGAATGATCTACTACAGCTATAAAATAATTATAGAATAACTCTAGTAAGCCAGCATAAACTAAAGCCAAAACAAGCACTACAAATGCTATTTTAAAATATCTTCGCGCAAAGATATAAAGCAATGGTAATATAATGATATACTCTGCAAATATTGTTCTAAAACCATGATTGATCAAGATAAACCATGCTAAAATCAAAGCAATAAATGAGCCAAGCTTATATATAGGCCTTAGATCAACAAACCAAGGCAAAAGTATCAACGGCATAAACCAGCTAAAATAATTATCCAAAAATCGTGGATTTAAACAATTATACATATACAGCAAAACTTTTTGGATATTACCAGCAATATATGATCCATATACTGAGTAATTAGCTAAAGATAACTGTAAAAATAATGATCCCCAAAAAAATATTAGTGATAACAAAATAATTGTATAAAAAAATCGTACTGCTTTAGAATTATCTCTAATGTAAACAGCTATAAATAAAATACAAAAAAATTGTAAAAATGTTACGCTGACGCCTTTAAAAGCTATAGAAGGAGATATCGCAAAAACTGATGATATAACCCCAAATATAAAAAATAAAGCAATAGCGTATCTAATTGACAAATTAAAACTACTAAATAATTCGATCACCTCAGAAAATATTCTTTTATTTAGAAAAATAGCCACACTAGCAACACCAAGTACTGTATAAAAGATATAGTATCGATCTATAAATAGGTAAATATTATCTGCCAATGTATCATTAAAATAGCTAACAGTACTTCCTGCTGTTACTTTGACTAAATTCAATACAGTATAATGCATAAAAGGCATTAAAAACACAAAGAAAATCGCTAAAGTTAAAAAGTAAAAAATATAATCAGCGTAAGATATTTTTTTTAGGTAATTTATCACTTCTATCACAAATATGTTGAAACTTAATTGTGATAGTTTAGCAAAAATATCATCTTAATTCTTATAAAAAGACGGCAAAAATTATTTGATTTCAAGAGAGGCTTTAGCAAGCTCTGAATTATCTGACTTATTAACTATCAATGCTGTCCATGTCCCATTACAAACTTTATCATCACTTAGGACGCTTTGACTATCAACAGTATAGTCTTGTGTTTCATTAAATTTAGTAATTGGGAATGATGTACTATAACAATTAGTATCTTTAGGTGCTACCCAAGTTAGGTATATTGTTCCTTGTGGCGCACCATTCCAATTTGTTATTATTCTAGCATCAATTTCATGCGTCGTAGCTTTATATTTCAATTTTAGCGTTGCTGTTGGCTTATCTTCGGAAACAACCTCACCATACTGATCTGGATTATCAAGGTTATCATCAGGATTAACCTTTATTGAATTATCAGAATCATAAAGCTTATCAATAAAAGCATTATACTTACTACAGCCTGCTAAAGTTGCCGTCATTAGAGTAAAGATTAGAATTTTTTTCATTAGTATTACCTGTTATTTCATTAAGTTTTTCACTACTTAGTATCAATCTCTTTTTTTATTTGTTGGATTTCTTGGGTTGTTTTATCAACACTTTGTTGAGTTTGTTTTGCTTGCTCATCTAATTGTTGAGACTTTTGTTTATAAACATCCGCCTTTTTAGTATAACGTTTTAATCTCTTTTGTAAATGTACCGAATCTTGAGCAGCCTTTATAAGCTTTTCTTGAATATCTTTTTTAGCTGCTATAGCTGCGGCTTCATCTTTATTACTTATTTTTGCATATGCAGCTTGGAGCTGATTAAGCTCTTGTTGCTTCTGATCTAGTAGGTTTTTATATTTCTCAGTAAGCTTTTCATACTTATCGGCTCTTTGCTTAGCCTCATCAGCTTTTTTCTCAATAGTAGTCATCTCTTTTTGTAGCTGTTGCTGGCTCTGCTCTAGCTCATTTAACTTTTCACTTTTAGATGCACAACTAGCTAACATAAAGCTAATAATAGTAACTATTATTAACAAATAAGTGGAAATGTTCTTTTTCATAAAACTAAATCTATATATGTAGTGTTATAAGCTTATATTTTAACAGCTAGAGTATCTAAGTAAAGAATATTAGTATCACAATAATAAAAAATATTTATACTATTTAACTTGAGATTTTAACTGACTAATTTGCTGCGATATTTTTGCCGCTTGATTTGCTTGTGTTTGTGAAATTGCCTTTAAATCATTTATTTGTGCTTGGTAATCATTGGCTAATGTTCTATACTGATTTATTTTCTCATCAATCTTAACCTTTTGTAGAGTTCTTTGTACTAGCTCTTTACTAACAGCTATAGCACTATCACTATTAGGATCTTTAAAGTTACTATAAGCCTTATTAATACTTGCAATATCATCAGCTAAACTATTAGATTGCTTTTGTAGTTGGTCTGCTTCGAGACGATAGTTAGTAATTTTTGTATGTAGATCAGCTATCTTTGCAAGGTTTGCTGATGCATGATTATTTAAGCTGGTTTGCGTCTGTTGTAATTGTTGTATCTGCTCAGCTGTGGTTGGTGCACATGAGCTAAGTACAACTAACATCGAGAATATCATTAATAACGAGATAATGTTTTTCATTAAACTATTACTTTTTTATTTGTTATATTTAAACAATTATAGCAAATCTTTTTAGTAAAAAGTTAAAAGTACAACTAATCTAGCTAAGCAAAATTAATCACACCGTTATTTTTTTTGAGAAAAGCAAAAACTAGAAAATTATAAATATTTGAAGAAATTAAATATTTATTGAATCAGAAGCGATTACTTCTTTGTCATAAACTACATTAGCTGTCCACTTACCGCTACAGAAGTTATTACCTTGCTTAACTGTTACAGTTGCCCAAGTTTTATCGTTCTTCTCAGCATACTTAGTAATTGGGAAGCTTGTATCATGGCACTTAGAACCCTCTGGAGCCTGCCATTGTAATCTTACACTTCCTTGTGGGTTATTATTGTATGTTGTATATACAGTTGCTTTTATTTTATCCTGACCAAGTTTATTTAAACTTACTTTTGCAGTTGGCTTAGATACAGCAGCAGCTTGCTCAGTAGTAGCTGTCTGAGCAGCAGCAGTATCTTTAGCTGAAGCTTTTGCATCATCAGAGCCACCTAACCCTAGAGTAGAACAGCTCGCTAAACCTGCGATTGATAAAGATAAAAGACTAAGCTCAATTATTTTTTTCATATAGATACTCCTATTTTTAAATATTCACATATACTCAAATCGATTATAACATTAATTAAAATAAAATAAACAGCAGTTTATTAAATGATGATACAGCTAACATTACGATTTTCATTAACAAGCAAATTATATGTCTTACAAGCAGTATCACTCGCCATAAAATCAACACTTTTACCAGCTTTTGCGATTTGATTAATTATCTCAAGTGGAGGCAAAAGTTGTTTTTCACCGGTACCTATGAGTATTATTTCAGGATTAGTCGCTAAGATAAGATCAAGATGACTTTTTTTGATACTTTGGATATCATCAATTTTATCTTGATACTCAAGCACTTGAGTTGCTGATAAAATCAATGGATGATTATACTCACCTATATTAAGTATAAACCTACCTTTGACATATTCTTTAAAAAATACTGGCGCTTGTATTTTTTCTTCTTGTAAAGTCATCATAGCAAAAAAACCTTGATTATAATAACATAGTTAACTATATATAAGATTATAACTTATTAACAACATATCTAAACAATATTTTGAGGCGACTATGAATTCGATAATTGAAGACTCTAAATTACCTAAACTTGCAGAATTTAAAGTAGACGAAGTAAAGCCTGCTATAGATAAACTCTTTAGCCTAGCTCAAAGCAACCTTGAAAATGCTCTACAAACTCAAAATCCCAATTGGCAGACGTTACTAAAACTAGAGGAAGATGACGAGAAAATAAGTCAAGCTTTTTCAACAATCTCACATATGAATGCTGTTTGTAATTCTAAAGAACTGCGCGAAAGTTATGAATATGCGATAGCTAAACTTACTGACTACTATACCAAATTAGGACAAAATAAAGATTTATATAACCTCTACAAACAAATTCAAAAAGATAATTTAACTAATGAACAAGCTCAAGCAGTACGTAAAGCTATTATTGGCTTTGAGCAATCAGGGGTAAATCTTGATGAAGCTAAGAGAAAGAGACTACAACAAATCTCTCAAGAACTTGCTCAACTAAGCACTAAATTTGAAAATAATGTTCTAGATGCAACTATGGATTGGCTATATACTACCGATGATGAGAAAGAACTCAAAGGTTTATCACAACATACTATAGAATCAGCAAAAGCTAAAGCCAATCAAAAGAATATCGCTGAAAAATATGCTCTAGGTATAGACATCCCAACGTACTTGGCAGTAATGCAGCAAGCAGACAATCGAAAACTTCGTGAAAAATTCTACAAAGCATATTGCACAAAAGCGTCAAAAGAAGCTGATAATAAAAATTTTGTTAATGATGAAAATATTGAAAAAATTCTAAAATTACGTATTGAAAAATCTCAAATACTTGGCTTTGATAATTATGCTGAAAATTCTCTCTTTACAAAAATGGCTGAAACACCAGAACAAGTCTTAGAGCTATTAAATAAACTCCTAGAAAAATCTTTACCACAAGCTAAAAAAGAACTTAATGAATTACGTAGATTTGCAGAGGATGCTGGCCTTGTCGATGCGCTACAACCATGGGATAGCGCATACTACTCTGAGAAACTCAAAAAAGCTAAATTCGACTTCACAGAAGAAGAACTTAGAGAATACTTTCCATTAGAAAAAGTACAAGATGGATTATTTAAAATACTCAAGCAAATCTATAATTTAGATGTAAAAGAAAATACTCAATATACAAAATATGTACCCGAACAACAGACATTTGACTTTTTCAAAAATGATCAATATGTCGGTAGTATAATCTGTGATTTTTTTGCTCGTGATAACAAACGCGGTGGTGCATGGATGGATGATTCACGTACTGCTTTTACCACTTCTAGTGGTTCAAAACAAAATCCAGTAGCTTATGTAAACTGCAATTTCCTACCACCCTCAAAAGATGGTGCAAATCTAACCCATAATGATGTTGTGACACTATTTCATGAGTTTGGTCATGCATTGCATCATATATTATCACAAGTAACTATTCCTTCTATCTCCGGTACAAATGGTGTTGAGTGGGATGCTATTGAGTTGCCGAGTCAATTTATGGAGAATTTCTGTTGGTGTCAGGAAGGTCTAGCAGTTATATCTGGATCACGAGATGGTAAGGTACTCAGTAGCAAACAGATAGATAAGCTTGTAGGTACTAGACACTTTCATTCAGCTCTAATGATGGTTAGACAACTTGAGTTTGGAATATTTGATATGAATATCCACTATAAAAAACTAACATCTGCAACAGAAGTACAAAAAGAGCTAGACAGTATTAGAGAAAAAATTAATTTAATTAAAACGCCAAGTTATAATAAATTCCAAAATGGCTTTTCACATATTTTTGCTGGTGGCTATGCTGCGGGTTACTATAGCTATAAATGGGCAGAAATCTTATCTTCAGATGTATTCTCACGCTTTGAGCAAGAAGGGATACTTAGTCATAAAGTTGGTAATGAGTTGTTAGAAAATATTATTTCTAAAGGGTCATCACGTGATGCTATGGATAACTTTGTCGCATTTATGGGACGCAAACCAAACGAAGATGCGCTACTTAGACATAGTGGCATTAACTATAAGATTTACATTTAAGAAACTACCCTTCAAATTATTGAAACGGTGGCAACCAAAAACTGACAGGACAGCACAATAAAGAAAATGCAAACAATAGAAATAGGTAACAAAGCAGAACTACAAGCGTGTAAGTTTTTACACACTCAAGCATTAGAAATTCTAGCTCATAACTTCAAAGCTTTACCATATGGTGAAATAGATATCATTGCTTTGGATAAAGATACTCTAGTCTTTATTGAAGTAAAATATCGCAGTAAGACCAAATTTGCTCAAGCTGAGGAAATGCTGACCTATAGCAAGCAACAAAAACTTGTAAACAGTGCAAGTATCTACTTACAACACAATCCTCAATACCAAGATTATCAGTGTCGTTTTGATTTAATTGCGATCAATGAAAGTAATATTAATTGGATAAAGAATGCTTTTGGAGTAATCTAAATTTCTTCAGAAAGAGCAATTATTTTTTTAACTTGAAGTAGCTGATACTCATCAGTTTCATCATTTAAATTAAGGTTTAAATGACCTACTTTACGTCCCTTACGAGGCTCCTTGTTATAACTATGAATTTTAACTCTATCTAGAGCTGCTAAATCTTTTGTTGCCGGCATACCACCGATACAATTTAGCATAACTGTCTTACGACTAGTTGTATCACCTAAAATCAATCCGGCAATAGCACGCACATGATTTTCAAATTGTGATGTGACGGCGCCATCAATACTCCAATGACCGCTATTATGCACACGTGGCGCTATTTCATTGACTATTAGCTCATCACCCTTGACAAAAAACTCAATTGCCAAAGTACCAACATATGCAAACTCCTTGACTAGAATTTTAGCGATTTGTTGTGCTTTTTCAGCAAGTACAACATTTTCAAAAGGTGCTTCTGATTCAACGATAATACCCTGCTTATGAGTATTTCTAGCCAATGGATAAAAGGCGATATTACCCTTTAGATCAGCTGTACATATTTGTGAAACTTCATAATCAAAATCAACAAAAGCCTCATAAATAAGCCCATCCGGAGCATACTTGAGCACATCCCATGCTTTAGTAATATCCTCTTGTGATCTAATCACAAACTGGCCCTTACCATCATAGCCAAATCGACGAGTTTTTAGTATAGCTGGCAGACCATGATCATCAACAGCACTTTGCAATTTTGCCAAACTATCGATATTTACAAATTTTGCAGTAGCAATACCATGATCTTGCATAAAGGATTTCTCAAGTAAACGATCTTGAGAAATAGCTATAGCTTTAGCTGATGGATACACACTCACCTCATGATTTATAGCTTTGATAAGCTCATGAGAGATATTTTCATTTTCAAAAGTTATCACATCAAACTGCTTTGCCCAAGCTACAACATCATTTACCTTTGTTAGCTCAATATCTGTAACAGTTTTTACAACTTCTTCAGCACAATCACCATTTTTACCAAGACAATGAAACTCTAAACCTAAAGGTGTACCTGCTAAGCTTAGCATCCTGGCAAGTTGTCCAGCTCCGATAATACCTATTTTCATTATTTAGTGCTCCCTAGGATCAGGATTTTCCAAAACAAATCGTGTTTGCTCAGCTCTAAACTCAGCTAGTGCTTTTGCAATATTTATATCTGTATGTTGCAAGATACTTACAGCAAAAAGCGCCGCGTTTTTTGCTCCTGCCATACCAATTGCAAAAGTAGCTACTGGAATACCCGCTGGCATCTGTACTATTGATAATAAACTATCTTGGCCATTAAGTGTACTTGATTTAACTGGTACACCTAATACTGGTAAAGTAGTTTTTGCCGCAACCATTCCAGGTAAATGTGCAGCACCGCCAGCTCCTGCTATTATAACCTTAAGGCCTCTTTCTTTAGCAGTTTCGGCATAGTCAAACATCTTATCTGGAGTTCGATGAGCAGACACTACTTCACATTCATAACCAATACCTAAATTATCCAAGATATCACAACATTCTTTCATTGTACTCCAATCAGATTTAGAGCCCATTATTACACCAACTTGTACACTCATCTCTTTTCTCCACTTTAACCCACAAATCGGTCATCCTATGCTTAAACTATAGGATCCATTCACCATATCTATCAATAGATTCTACGCTCAAATCGTAGTATGGCATTTATTAAAAATTACTTATCCCAATTCTTAATAACTTCTATCCAAGCTTTACTCTCTAAGGCTTGTACTTTTTCTTTTAAGCTATCAGCCGTATCTTCTTTCACCACATCACATTTTAACTGCAAAACTATATCACCACCATCGACTTCTTCACTTACTTGATGGATAGTGCATCCAGATATACTATCTCCAGCGTCGATAACTGACTGATGCACTGCCAAATCCATTAATCCTCGGTGCTTTGGCAATAGTGATGGATGAATATTTAAGATCTTACCTTCAAAAGCTTTGATAAACACCGAGCTTAAAATACGCATAAAGCCTATCAGCAAAATCAAATCTGGATTATATTTTTGGATTTCAGCAACAACTAGCTCATCATACTGCTCTCTAGTCAAACCTTTAGCTGCTATATATTTAGTTGGGATATTATAATCTGCTGCTCTTTGTAATATATAAGCATCTGACTTATTTGAAATTACTAGGCTTACCTGAGCATTTAGCTGCTTATTTGCTATTGCATCTATTATAGCTTGCATATTAGTCCCACGCGTAGAGCCTAATATAACAAGATTTAGCTTAGACATTATTTATTTAAGCTCCTGATATTTATCACCACGCAACAAATTCATGTGTTTGATACGCTTATTGATAAGCTCTTTAGTACCAATATCTGGACGATGAAATAGTTTACCATAAATATTTTTGACAGCATTTTCGGCTTTTTGCTCTGCTTCAGCTATTGTATCACCTAAACCAAGTACAGCTATAGCTCTAGAACCTGTACCAATTAGCTTACCATCTTTATAATCAACAGCACCTAAGAAAAGCTCGACATTATCAGGGCATTGTGAAATATCTATCTCAAAGTTTTTAACTGATTGGTTTGGATAGCCAAGCGGTACTAGATATTTACATACGCTTGCTTGATTTTTAAACTTAGCTTTGACCGTATCAAGTTTACCCTGTGTAATAGCTTGAGCAATCTCAACAAAATCTGTCTCTAACAGTGTAAGTAGATTCATCGCTTCTGGATCACCAAAACGTGCATTATACTCGATCACTTTAGTATCATCTTTTGTCGCCATAAAGCCACCATAAAGGATACCTTGATATGGTTCACCAAATTTATCAGCTAAAGCTCTGACAACTTTCTCATTTATTTGTTTTGCTCTTTCGATATCAGCAGCTGATAAAAACGGTAAACTATGATTAGCATCAGAATAAGTACCCATACCACCGGTATTAGGACCTTTGTCACCTTCATGGGCACGCTTATGATCTTGGACTGCTGGCATATGGATAAAATTTTTGCCATCAGTAAATGATATCAGCGAGAACTCCTGGCCAACAAGCTTCTCCTCGATAACAAACTCTTTGCCAGCATCTACCAATGACTGACAGTGTCTAATCGCCTCATCAAGGCTGTGCAAATGATCGCCCCAAACAAGCACTCCTTTACCACCACATAAACCATCAGCTTTTATGACAAATTGATTTTGATATTTTTTGAGAGTCTCTTCGACTCCATCCATCGAGTTAAACTTTCTAAAGAAAGGATTAGCGCCTATATCATAATCACGGATCAGATCTCTAGTGAAACCTTTTGATGTTTCAAGCTGTGCTAACTTTTTGGTTGGACCAACTACGCCAATTGCTGCTGTCTTAAGTGCATCAGCTAGACCAGCCTCAAGTGGTGCTTCAGGACCGATAATCGCAATATCAATACTTTGTGATTTTGCATACTCTAGTACTTCATCACAATTACAAATATCAGCGATTTGATACCCTTGCGTTATCTTATCTATCGCAGGGTTAATCGCTGTGCTTATACAAAAAAGCTTATTTGCAATAGAGCTTCTTTTGACTGCTTCTGCTATCGCATGCTCTCTACTTCCTGATCCTACTAGAAGAATATTCACTGGCTTCTCCATATTTAAGTAATCTGTAACATTTTTAACAATACGTTGATTTATATTTTCTAAATCTCTTGGTACTTCAAACTTTTGCCCTGTTATCATTTCAAAAAGGGCTATATATTTTTGAGATAATTCGACAACTAACTCTTGTGGTGCTTGTGGTAAAACTTCATCATTATATGGGTCACAATTTTTTGCAAACCATAATCTAAAAAATTCTTTATCAATATTCTCTGGTTCTTCACCATTTTCAAATCTTGTAGCATAGCTATCTTTTAGCCAAAATCTTGAGCTATCTGGAGTATGGATCTCATCGATCAAAATAATCTCTCCAGTTTGCTCATCAATACCAAACTCATATTTAGTATCCGCCAAAATTAAGCCATGTTCTAAGGCTTTTTTTTGTCCAAACTCAAAAAGTTCTAGAGCCTTTTGTGAAGCAAAATCCCACTGCTGCTGAGTTAGCCAACCTTCCTTGACAATATCCTCAGCTGAAATTGGGCGATCATGATCTTGCTCTTTGGTAGTTGGTGTAAGGATATTTTGTGGTAATTTTTGATTCTTTTTTAAACCTTCTGGCAGGATATTGCCACAATAGTCACGGCTACCGTTTTTATAATGTGTCCACAATGATGTAGAAGTTGAACCAGTTATATAACCTCTAACGACAAACTCAATTGGCAATACTTTTGCCTTTCTCGCGATGACAACATTTGGATCTGGAGAGTCTATAAAGTGGTTTTTGACAATATGTGCTGTTTCTTTGAACCACCATACTGATGATTGTGCAAGGATTTGCCCCTTAAATGGTATAAAACCCAAAGATCTATCAAAAGCAGATTGTCTATCTGTAGATATCAAAATACTTTTGTCATCAGTAAAGTACATATCTCTTACTTTACCTATATATTTATTCTTGATATCAAGATTTGTTGATTTTAGAACATTTTTTATATTATTAGCAATGATTTGTTTATCAAGCATTAGATAATTTCTACCTTTCCTGAATTTGTGATTTTACCAATTTGATATAGTTTTGTATTAGTATGTTTTTTAGCTAATTCTTGCATCTTGTCAAATTGATCTTGGCTAGCAATTATCGTCATACCAATACCCATATTAAATGAGCGATACATTTCAAACTCGCTTATATCGCCGATTCTCTGCATTAGCTTAAAAATAGCTGGAGTTGCAAAACTATCTTTGTCAATTTGGGCACCTAAACCTTGTGGTAATACGCGTGGAATATTCTCGATAAACCCGCCACCTGTGATATGTGCCATACCTTTGATATCAACACCATTATCTAAGAAATCATGGATGATATTAGTATAGTTGATATGTGGTTCAAGTAGCACATCACCGATAGTTTTACCCTCTAACTCTGGATAAGTATCAGTATGTTTGTTGCCTGCTACATCAAAAAATAGTTTACGTGCAAAAGAGTAGCCATTTGTATGTAATCCTGATGAACTAAGCCCAAAGACAATATCACCCTCTTTGATATTCTCACCATTGATAATTCTTTTTCTATCAACGATACCAGTGATAACTCCAACCATGTCAATCTCACCAGCTTGATATACTCCAGGCATTTCCGCAGTCTCGCCACCTACCAGCGAAACCACACACTCAGCACAAGCTTTTGACATCCCTTTGACGAGCTCTTCCATAATTGCAGGGTCAAGCTTATCATGCGCGACATAATCTAGAAACGTAATTGGCTTGGCACCCATTACAACAATATCATTTGTCGCAGCTGAGAAAAGATCATAACCAAGGTTTTCAAACTTACCACACATTACCGCGACTTTTGTCTTTGTACCAACACCATCAATCGACTGTACTAAGACAGGATCATCATAATTATTTATAATATTTTTTAGTGAGTATAAAGAACCAAAGCTACCCAAACCTGTCAAAACATCTTGGGTAAAAGTTTTTTTGACATGCTGCTTCATTCTTTCTACAGCTTGATTACCAGCTTCGATATTTACGCCAGCATCTTCATATTTTAAGCCTGCCATTTTATTTCCTTTTAATCAATTAAAAATATTTGTCATTCCGGACTTGATCCAGAATCTTATTACTTAATTGTTCCTGTCAAGAGATCCTATACTTCTAAAACCTCTAGCATTAACATGTTTCTAAAAACACTTGTCATTCCCGCACAGGCGGGAATCCTTTCGATTTAACCCATTAGTGTAGAGATACCCGCCTACGCGGGTATGACTACCCATGATAAAATCAAATCTATAAACTACCTATTCAACTCCTGAGCACACTGAAAAGTATTATATAACAGTTCAGTAATTGTCATTGGTCCAACCCCTCCAGGTACTGGGGTAATTGCTGCGACCTTATCTTTTACAGCAGCAAAATCAACATCACCAACTATCTTACCATCAACATGATTAATACCAACATCAATAACTACAGCACCCTCTTTGACCATATCAGCTGTGATAAAGTTAGGCTTACCAACAGCAACAATTAGGATATCTGCTTTTGTAGTATGTGATTTAAGATCAGTTGTGAATCTATGACAAGTCGTCACCGTAGCTTTAGCATTTAGCAGCAATTGTGATACTGGTTTACCAACAACATTACTTGCGCCGACAACCACTGCATAGGCCCCCTCTGTTTTTATACCATACTCTCTTAGCATAGTCATGATACCTTTAGGTGTACAAGATTCTAAGCATTTTTTATCTCTAAGTTGTAGTCTACCAACATTTGTAGGATGAAAACCATCGACATCTTTTTCTGGTTTTATACTATATATCACATTGTTTTTGTTGATATGTGCTGGTAATGGTAGCTGCACTAAAATCGCATGAACACTAGAGTCATTATTTAGCTGATCGATCAGCTCCAAAAGTTCTGATTCTGTAGTATGCTCTGGTAGTGTAATCACTTGAGAATCTATACCAACTTGGGCACAGGCTTTTTCTTTTGAGGCAACATATGTCTTACTTGCCGGATCATTACCAACAATTATTGCGACAAGTTTTGGGGTGATTGCTGTATGATGCTTATATTCTTGAACTTGAGTTGCTAATCTCTCTTTAAGGTCTTTTGAGAGAGACTTACCATCGATTAAAATCATTATTTGATAGCTTATCTGTATAACTGAAAAATATAGTTAATATGATAACAAATTTTAGACTATCTTTGGGATTTTTTTTGAGGGTATTTTTATAAAGTTTTTATAAAATAAATTATAATTTTAGTAATATTTACAATAGCTAAATAATCTCTCTATTTCTCATCCAATAGTAGATATATGCTGTACAGTAACAACCAAAAGCAACGCCAAAGATTACATCACTAGGGTAATGTGAACTAACCATAATTCTACTACCAGCAAATACCACTATGAGCAAATACCAAAAATATCTTAGCTTAGGGAAAATATAAAAAAATGCTATAAACATTGCTCCAACTGTGATTGAGTGCCCTGACGGCATACTTGCAAAATCATATCCAGGTGCATGAAAATGTTGGAAATAATGCGAACCATATTCCAAGAAAAACTTAGGACGCGCTCTACCTATTATCATCTTGAGTATTTGTCCCAAAATACCACTAATAGCTACAGTTGCTAAGATAAAACCGGCATATGCCGACACCTTGTCAAACATAACTCTAGCATTAGCAGATAATTTTTGGCTATCTGTAAATAAACGCGCTAACACTATCACACCGCAAATTATCAAAATATACTCGGCCTTACCAACATCAGTTATTTTACCAAAAATTACACCAACAATATTTGGCATAGAATGCTTGATATAGTTCTCAACTGGGGTATCTAAGTTATAGTATGCAAAGATTACTAAAATTAATAATGGTATAAACATATATTTCAACTGTAGATATCTAGGCAATTTATGATTGTGTAGTTTTGGTTTTTAAAAAATATCTTTAAAACCTTGAAAGTTTGCTTGTAATGTCTGTTTGAGCATATATAAAATTTTCCTATTAATAGATGGTTACAAGCTTAGTATAACAAAATATTATTATTTCACTAGCCTATAGCTAATCCATCAAAGATTGTTAAACAAATACTAGAAACTATTGACTTGATTACTCTAATCTAAAAGCACTGTCATTGCCACGTAAGGATCTCTTAAGTTATCATCACTAACTAATAAACTCTTTACAGATCACTAAATATACCAAATCAGTAACATCGCAAAGTATAAAATTATCATAAAAATATCGTTAAGATTTTAAGAAATCACTTGCATGATACATTTTAAACAATATAAATAAATGGCATATGGTAGAGATTGTTTCTTATCATATTATTAGAATGTAAACTAAACTATAAAGAAGGAAAACAAATCATGAAAAAGAAAATGCAAAAAGGTTTCTCACTAGTTGAGTTAATGGTAGTGATCGCGATCATCGCTATCCTAGCAGCTGTAGCGATCCCGATGTACTCTAACTACACTACACGTGCTCAGTTAGGCTCTGATCTATCTGCTCTAGGTGGTGCTAAAGCTACAGTAGCTGAAAGAATAGCTAACAACAATGGTGATGCATCTCAAGTTACAATTCTTCAAGCTAATGCCGCTGCAAATGGTCTTCCAAGTGGTGCTTCAGTTGCTGCTGGTACTATTAGTTATCCATCAACAGTATCTGGTGCAACAATTCAATTAGCTCCTACAGTAAGTTCCGGTGCTATTACTTGGACTTGTAATATTTCAGGTGTATCAGCATCTCAAGTACCATCTAACTGTAATGCTATCTAATCAATAACAATCAGTAGATAAACTAAGCCACTTTCATGTGGCTTTTTTATATCCAAAATTTTATCTTAATTTCTTTTTTGACTTTTTTTAGCTATAATTTTTAAAACTATTTTTAAAAGTTATACAAATTATGCAAACACACAAACAAACAGGTTTCTCACTAGTTGAGCTAATGGTAGTAATTGCAATAATTGCAATCTTAGCAGCTGTAGCAATACCGATTTACTCAAACTACAAAGAGCGTGCTGCAATTATCGAATCTATGAACATAATTGGTAATGTCAAAGCTAGTATCCAAAATGATATCAATAATAATCTAGATATCTCACAGCAAACTTATGACACCCCTACTGGAGTCACTGTAACAGGTAGTACGTCAGGAGCTACTATTGATATAAACCTAAGCCAAACTTCACCACAACACTTTACCAACGATAATGATATTATCAGACTTAGTGGTGTAGTTGTTAGTGGTAGCACTTTCCAATGGACTTGCTCACATAATGTCAACGCCTCAACATTAACAGCTAGTAATGTCCCACACACTTGCTCAAGTACTTTTAGTGCTTAGGATTTAAAGTACTACCCCGACCTGCTTCGCAATCTATCCAAAACCACCTCCCCTTGCAAGCAAGGTATTTCTCCAAAGGAGGAGAATAATAACTTATATTTAGCTAGTACCAAATTCCCCTTCAAAATTTTGAAGGAGTGGCAGGCGCTAGACACCACACCCTACCTATCGGCACCCCTCTTAAGAGGGGAATTTTAAAGTAGTGCGTCATTTAACCGGCTTGTCCATGGAATCTCAGAAGCAATTTATTAATTGCTTCTGGTAGCACTACTTTAGTATTACTGAATATATTAGCCAAAAGATTTCCACTTGCGTGGGAATGACTGTATTTTATATATTTCTGTTATATCCGCGTAGACGGATATATATGTAGTACTTTCCACAAACAAAGAGACTCCGGGTCAAGTCAGGAATGACAGAAGAATTAACAGTCATCCCGAAATAGTTTGAGGATCTCAATAAAATTAATGCCTATCGTGTGATGCTGAAATAAATTCAGCATGACCTTTTTGTGTATAGTTAGCTATATTGTAGAAATTGACCTGTGTATCAACCCTTTATAAATACTCTAAAACCTTGGTAAAACTAGCCAACTGATAATAAAAATCATTAATTGAATTTGTGATTTTATCATATATAATTACGATAGTTTTTATCAAATGTCAGCGTATGATAACTGTAAAATCAAAAAAAGGTTTTTCACTTACTGAGTTACTTGTTGTTATAGCTATTATAGGCATTTTGTCGATACTAGTTATCCCAGCGTATTCAAACTATGTCACTAGAACAAGATTGACAGAAGCCTTGACAGTTTTAGATGGTTATAAAAAAGATATCCAATCTTATTTTATTGCGCATGGTGTCTCAACCCAAGAACAGTTAGAAAATTATGATGTCACAGATCATGCTGATGTTGGTAGCGATACTACTAGCGTAATGAGTAATATAGTAGGTCATAACGGTAGAATAGTTGGTGTAAGCACGATCAAAGGCACAACTTACCAAATAGCTCTGACTCCAAGGATAGAGGGTGGTACATTCAACTGGACATGCTCTATTTCAATAGTTGAACAAGACGCTAGCTTTGATAATAGTTATAATGGTCAAGTCTTCTTTGGATTTATTGATAATAATAGTGGCTCATATGCCGCTCCAAGCAGTAGTATGCTACCAAGAGGTTGTAATGCTACAGATAGCAACCAAAATACTGATTTCGAAGCATATAGATCAGAAAGACAGACACTAGATACAGAGCTTATGAATAGTCACAACCAAGCTCTAAACGCATGGCAACAACGTACAGCTATCGCTGCGGCTCAAGACCAAGACTATAGTGATTTAAAAAATAATATGGATGCTGCTGAAATTAGAGCTGATACTGCATTTAGTGATTATAACAAATACCAAGATATCGCTAATTATCAAAGTACTATCGATCACTATCAAGGACTTATTGATAATGCTACAAGTGATGACGAGATTGCACAATATGAAAGCGCTATTCAACACTATCAAGGTCTAATAGATAGTGTCCAATCTTCACTATCTAGTCAAGCTGGCAATGATTATAGCAACGCTCAAGAAGCTGCTACTTTCTTTAATCAACAGCGCGATATCTATAACCATAAATAGAGAAAGTGCTAATACGCGATATACTGAGCTACAAGACCAGCAGAGAAACGTATCAAGCTCGATTAATGGTAATACTAGCCAAGGCTTTGATAATGACTACAATAGTGCATATGAGCAATATAATAACGCAATGGATTCACTACAATCTAGTCTTAACAACTCAGCAGTAAATGTCGATAGAGTTGATACTTATCAGGGTGAAGACTATAATGCTCATAACTTTGGTCAAATTAGTGATAAGTTTAACTCTTGGCAATATCGTAATATTTAGCTAATCAATAGCCAGTAGCCTAGTGGTTAGTATTTATGTTTATTTTAGATGATTTTTAAATCTAGTTGGCTGAGTAATAAAGCCGAAGACTCATTTTACTTAGCTTATAAAAGTCATTTCGACAAGTAGTTACTCAGCCTAGCTGAAGGCAGCACCTCTTAAATATGGGCAAAGCTAAAAGATTCCCACCTACGTGGGAATGACAACAGTTTTTGTAGGGGTTGAACCATGTGTCAACCCTTCTTTAGCACCAATACCACAAGGGCTAACACATTGGTTAGCCCATACAACATAATTCAATCACAAGCCCAAAAGCTCTCTAGCATGAGATAACGTATTTTCTGAGATATCTACACCGCCGACTATCTTAGCTATCTCTTCGATACGCTGCTGTTGATTTAGTTCTATAATCTTTGATTCTGTAGTATCTTTGAGATACTTCTTAGATACATGTAGATGTGTCTGACCTTGAGCAGCAACTTGTGGCTGATGGGTTATACACAGAACTTGTAGTCTTTCTGATAGTTTTTTGAGTAGTTTGCCAACTATCTCCGCAGTAGCTCCAGAAATACCTACATCAACCTCATCAAAAACTAAAGTTGGATAGGATCTTTTTGCTGCTGATACTGCTTGTATCGATAAGCCAATCCTACTTAGCTCACCACCTGATGCAACCTTTTTGACAGGTGCTAGTTGCTCACCAAGGTTGAAGTTAATCATAAATTGGCACTCATCTACACCTTTAGATGTTTTGCTTTGGGCCGGCAAAATCTGTGCCTCAAAACTACCTTTGGGGATATTAAGAGAACGAATATTTTTCTCAACTTGTTTTGAGAATTCTTTAGCTGCTTGTTTACGTGCTTGACTAAGCTTATTTGCATATTCACTGTATTGCTGTTGTAAGTTTTGTTTTTGCTCATTTAACTGTGATAGTCGCGTACTATCTTGAGTAAAATTATCTAACTCTGTCTGCAACTCTTGGATATACTGATACATATAGTTAGGCTCAATCTTATGCTTACGTGCAAGATCATATATTTGGCTCATACGTTGCTCTACTTTTGCCAACTCCTCTGGATCTTGCTCTAGTGATTCTAGTTGGTTTTGTGCTTCAGCATAACTTTCTTGAGCGTACACTTTAGTTTGGGATATTAGCTCTTGGAGGTTTCTAAATACTCCTTCATCTAGCTTTGCTACTTCTTTCTCAAGCTCACTAAGCATCGCGATTATATTTATCTCATCATCATACATTAGACTTGTAATATGATTAAGACTATAGCCGATATCATCAACACTTGATAAACACTTTTGGCGTTGCGCTAACTGCTCAAATTCATTTTCACCGAGCTCTAGAGCAACTAGTTCATCTAGCTTATACTCAAGTAATTCTCGCTGACTATTTTGTGTATCAATATACTCTTGCAATTGTGCTATTTCAGAATTTATTTTTTGTAACTGATAAAATGAATCCGTAACTTTCTTTAGCAATTCATCATTATTTGCAAAACTATCTAGCAAGCTTAACTGTGATTTAGGATCAAGTAAATCTTGATGCGAATTTTGACTATAGATATTTATCAGCTTATCTGAAACTTTTTTGACATCTGCAGCTTTGGCAACACTACCATTTATAAATAGGCGACTCTGTTTAGATTTATTAACCACCCTTCTAAAAGTACATTCATCATTTTCATAATCAATAAAAAGCTCATCTAAAAGACGTTTTGCCTTGTGATTATCTTTGATAGAAAAAGTAGCCGAAACTTCTGTCAGCTTATCATCTTGTAGAAATGTCTTTTCTAACCTTGCACCAAGTACAAAACTAAGCGCATCAAGTAGAATTGACTTACCCGCGCCAGTCTCACCTGTTAGTACAGTCATACCCTCTCTAAAATCAATTTCAGTAGATTTTATAATCGCAAAGTTTTTGATTGATAAATGTAGTAGCATAGATCTTTAGATGATTAATATTACAACTAGTTTAATATATATGCTCTTGTCTACTTATACAAGTAATAAACCGTCGATTTTATATTTTAAAACTAACATAAACCTTTAGCTTATTTTGAGCAAAAGAGTTTTGGAGCTGCTGCTGTAATTTTGACTTAAACATAAGTATTTTTTTAGTTTCTATAACTTCAGGTAAGTCTAAATACACATCTATAAACATAAAACGGCCAGACTGAGTGATTTTGATATTATCAATCAATAGAAAATAATTTTCTGCAACTTGTTTTGTAATTTGCCTAATCTGGTTTCTAAACTCAATATTTGGAGCAGCATCGAGTAAATGTGAATATGCTTCTTTGCCAAGCTTTATCGGATTTATCATGATGTAACAGCCGATAAGGATTGCTACTACAGGATCGACATATAAAGCTAACCTAGCATAGCCTAACTCTTCTAAGGCAAAACCTATAGATATATTAAAAATCACACCAACGCCTAATAAAGCATCAGCCTTCCACATTAATGCATCAGAAAACAAAATCTTTGAGCCTGTCTTTTTGGCTCTTTTATTAACAAACAAAAACATCACAACACATACAACAGTACCTACAATTTCCGATAACAACGCTATACCATAATTTGGCTTGATTGTATGTGTGAAAATATTAAATAGCGCTATCAAAATCACACTAAAAGCTATAAGTAACACAAACCAAGATTCTAGCATAATAAATATAGGCTCTAGTCGATAGTAACCATAGTGATAGTATTTATTTGCAGGTTGATTAATCTTTCTTAAAACATATATTGATACCGCATAAATTAATATTGATATAACCGAGTAGCCAGTATCTAGTAAGACTGTCAAAGATTGGGCAAAGTACACTATTATTATAGAAAATAAAGCATAAATACTAGCGACTATCAGATTTGTTTTTAAAGTTTTTTTCTCTAATTGTTGATCAAATTTCATAAATTGTTGTTATGCAAATATATACGCTATATTTATAAAGTTAATTATAAATTATAGCTAATATGACTAGTACTAAAAAAGTTAATAACTATAGCAATAAAGTAAAATATCAATAAATTAAATATTCTTTCCATAATAAAAATATATTATAATCGCTTGTGGTCTATTTGACTAATATCAAAAACATAGAAGGATTTATTAGATGCAATTATCAAGAAGAGTAAAGGCAATGCAAGCCTCTCCAGTACGTAAGTTAGTGCCGTATTCTATTCAAGCAGAAAAACAAGGTAAAAAGGTATACCACCTTAATATTGGTCAGCCTGATATCAAAACTCCTAATGAGTTTATGGATGCTATCAGAGCTTATGACAAAGAGACTATCGCCTACTCTATAGCAAGTGGTGAGCCAAGCTTAATCAAAGCTATATCAAAATACTACAAAAGATTTGATATGGACTTTGCTGAGGATGAAATCTTAATCACTAACGGTGGTTCTGAAGCGCTAATATTTGCTGCGATTGCTACTTGTAATGCTGGTGATGAGATACTTGTACCAGAACCTTTCTATACAAACTATAATGGCTTCACAACTGCTGTTGATGTGTCTATAAGACCAATCACAACAAAAGCTGAAGAAGGTTTCCATTTACCTTCAAAAGAAGAGATCCTAGCATGTGTAACTGATAAAACTCGTGCTATCATGATTTCTAACCCTGGTAACCCTACTGGTGTTGTATATACAAAACAAGAGCTAGAAACTTTAGCAGAAGTTGCTAAAGAAAAAGATCTATTTATTATCAGTGATGAGGTATATAGAGAGTTTACTTATGATGGGCTTGTATGTACATCTTTTGGCAATATCAAAGGTGTCGAAGATCGTGTGATTATCGTTGACTCGGTATCTAAGCGCTATAGTGCTTGTGGTGCTAGAATTGGCTCTCTTTGTTCAAAAAATAAAGAGTTTATCAAGGAAGCTACTAAACTATGCCAAGCTAGATTATGTGTGCCAACTCTTGAGCAAATCGGTGCTGCGGCTCTTTATGAAGTATCAGAAGATTACCTAAAAGAAGTAAATACAGAATACCAAAAAAGAAGAGATATCACTTTCGAAGCTCTTTCAAAAATGGATAATGTAGTTTGTGAAAAGCCTACTGGTGCTTTCTATGTAATCGCGAAACTACCTATCGATGATGCTGAGAAATTTGCACTATGGTTACTAACAGACTTTGAAGATAATCGCGAAACTGTGATGATCTCTCCTGCTGGTGATTTCTATGCAACCAAAGGTCTAGGTAAAGATGAGATAAGAATCGCATATATCTTAGAAGAGAAATCACTAAGAAGAGCTCTAGAGCTCTTAGATAAAGCTATCAAAGCTTATAACAGTAAATAAGAATACTTTATATTTCCTTTATAAATCTTCTAAATTACCTTAGAAAATCTAAAAAGTAACAACTGTTCTAATATTATTGTGCATATCAGCAAAACCTTTATTGATATCATCAATTTTGATATTTGCTGTAATAAGATTATCAATATCAATTCTACCATCCATATACCAATCAACAATCATTGGTACATCTGTCCTGCCACGCATACCTCCAAAAGCCGAACCTTTCCAAGTGCGTCCTGTCACTAGTTGAAATGGTCGTGTAGAGATCTCTTCACCTGCTCCGGCAACTCCTATAATCACACTAACTCCCCAGCCTTTATACGCACATTCTAGAGCTTGACGCATAACTGTTGTGTTACCGATACATTCAAAGCTATAATCTGCCCCACCACCAGTCAAGTGGATAAGATGTTGAACCAAATCTTCATCTATTTCATTAGGATTAACAAAGTCTGTCATACCGTACTTTTCTGCTAGTTGTTTTTTATCACTGTTAATATCAACACCGACTATTTGTCCTGCACCGACAAATTTAGCGCCCTGAATTACATTTAAACCAATACCTCCCAAGCCAAACACCACCACACTTGATCCAGCTTCAACATTAGCTGTCTTAACTACAGCACCAATGCCAGTTGTAACACCACAACCGATATAGCAGACCTTATCTAAAGGTGCATCTTTGCGAATTTTAGCAACCGCAATTTCTGGTAATACTGTATAGTTTGAAAATGTCGAGCAACCCATGTAATGATAAATTTCTCTACCATCTAAGGTACTAAAGCGTGAGCTACCATCTGGCATAACTCCTCTACCTTGAGTTTGCCTAATTGCTTGACATAAATTAGTTTTAGGGTTTAGACAATACTCACATTCTCTACACTCAGGTGTATATAATGCTATTACATGATCGCCTGGTTTGAGAGGTGACATTTTTGCCAACTGCTACTACCTCACCAGCACCCTCATGACCCAATATAGCAGGAAAAAGTCCCTCAGGATCTCTACCAGATAATGTATATGCATCAGTATGGCATATACCTGTTGCTTTGATCTCAACTAAGACTTCATTATCTTTGGGTAAAGCTACATTGACAATCTCTACAGAAAGCGGCTCAGCTGCCCTATAAGCCACAGCTGCTTTGGATTTTATCGTCATATAAATCCTTAAAATGGTTAGAAAAAATTTGTACTGAAAGTATTGTAAATGATTAGAGTAAAAATAGATATTTTTTATACGATTTGAAGATATTAACTACGCTTATAAATATCCTCTAGGCGCACGATGTCATCTTCACCAAGGTAGTCGCCAACCTGAACTTCTATAATCTGAATATCACTATCTGTAAAATTCTCAAGTCTATGTACAGCTTCCTTAGGTATAAATATATGCTCGCCAACATTATATTCACGCACATTATCATCTACAGTGATAGTCGGTCTACCAGTTACAACTACCCAGTGCTCAGCTCTCTTGAAATGCTTTTGTAATGAAAGTTGACCTTGTGGTTTTACAGTAATTATTTTTGTTTGGCTTTTGTCAGTAAAATTAATTGTTTGATAAGTCCCCCATGGACGCTCATAGACTTTGCCTAGTTGATTTATTTCAGACATTTCAACCTTTCTTCAGTTAGATAATTTAGCTTAAATATCATTATCAAACAAATATTTATTAAATTCAAGTAGGCAAAAAGTGCATTTTTTGTTGACAAAGCTAAAACCAAGTCTATAATTCGCTTACCCTAGCTGCTTTGGAGTAAATTATGGCACTTGCTAAAACTCTAAAACCTCGCCACATAGAGCTAATAGCTCTAGGCGGTATAATTGGCTCTTGTTTCTTCTTAGGTACAGGTTACGTATTAGCAGAAGTTGGACCTGCTGCTATTTTAGCCTATATTCTAGCTGGAATTATCGTATACGCGGTGACTCTGTGTTTAGCCGAGCTAACAGCCAATTCCCCAAATTCTGGATCATTTATATACTACACTGCCAAATATGTATCACCAGCGATAGCATGCGGCATGGGCTGGTCATATTGGCTTAATTGGATAATCTATATCCCTTCAGAATGTATAGCTGGTGGGATAATCATGCATACTTTTCTACCTGCAGTACCTACCTATATGTGGGCTACTTTGTTTGGCTTATTTATAACTATCATAAATCTTACTAAAGTAAAAATTTTTGGTGAGATTGAGTTTTGGTTAGCACTAGTAAAAATTATAGCTCTTGGTCTATTTAGCGTAATTGCGATACTGATATTTTTTGACATTATCCAAAATAATACTGGTGGCGTACTAGGTGGAACCTATATAGTTAGCGATGGTGGTTTTTTTCCAAAGGGTAAGCTTATCCTGATAACAACCATGGTTATACTACTAGTAAATTTCCAAGGTTCAGAAATTATCGGACTAGCTGCAAGCGAATCTAATAATGCCGAAAAACAAATGCCAAGAATCGCTAAGCACGTTGCAATCAGAATAGTTGGTCTGTATGTAATACCAGTTTTTTTACTCGCAACAATCTTCCCATGGCAAAAAATGAGCTTAAGTGATTCTGTTTTTGCTACAGCTTTACAATATTATCATCTAGATAAATTTGCTGCGGTATTTGCATTTGTAGTTCTTGTAGCCGCATTTTCTTGTGCTAATAGTGGTTTTTATGCAGCTGTTCGCTCATTATATGGCTTATCTAGAGCAAGAATGGCTCCGAGCATATTTAGAAAGCTAAACTCATCAGCAATACCACACTTTGCAGTTTATATAAGCATAATAGCTGTGTGGACATTTCTGATACTTTCATTTAAATTATCCGCTTCTGCAGCTTTTACAAACCTATTAGCAATGTCAGGGTTTACTGCAACAATTTGTTGGATCTGTATATGCTGGTCGCAATACAACTTTAGAAAACAGCTTATACGACGAAATGCTACTGATAAGATTCTATTTAAAGCGCCTCTATTCCCTTATATCTCATTATTTGGTATATGGATACAAGTTTTATGCTTAGTGTTAACATTATTTAATGATGAGCTAAGAGGTGCTTTCTACTTTGGTGCCCCTGCAATGATTATTCCTTGTTGTATATATTTCTTTGTTTCTAAAAAGAAAAATACTAAAATCGTGCAAAGAACTATTTCTTTGAAAAAGGTATTTTAAGCATACTGATAAGATTTTGTGTCTGCTTAGGATCTGTATACTCACTTAAGCCGATGTCCATATCAATATGACCTTTCTTTGGCTGTGCCAGATAAGTCCCCATAAGTTTATCCCACCATATCAGATTAAAACCGAAATTAGAGTTTGTTTCTTTTGGAATAGTTGAGTGATGAACTCTATGTGTATCTGGTGTAACCATAAACAATCTCAAAAACTTATCAAAGTAACGTGGCAAACGAATATTTCCATGATTAAACAATGAAGTACCATTTAGAACGATCTCAAAAATTATAACTGCTGATACTGGAGCCCCAACAAGAAATACTATCATAAATTTTATCAACATTGATAAAAATATCTCGACTGGATGAAAACGCAGACCTGTAGTCACATCATAATCTAAATCAATATGATGAACCTTATGAAATCTCCATAACAATGGTAAGTAGTGAAATAGCACATGCTGAAGATATATTGTAAAATCTAGCACTAGAAACGCTATTAGTACTTTCAACCATATTGGTATAGCTGTTATATTTAGCAAACCCAAATTATAGTGCTGACAAAATACTGCAACACCAACAGCCGCAGTAGGAAATATCAACCTTAATAGCAAGGTATTTAAAAAAACGAGAAGTAAATTATTAATCCATCGAGTTTGCTTAGAAATTTTCAGTCTACGCATTGGTGCAAGTAGCTCCCATAATGACACTGTAACGAGTATCAATAAGAAAAAACCTAAGCGTACCTCTAACTCATAACTCATAGTTTAGTCTGCTATAACTCCACACCACATTCTAGCACCACCTCCGCCTAGAGGTTGTGGCTTATCAGAGTAATTATCGCCTCCCGCATGAAGCATCAAACTATGACCCGCTAGCTCTTCTAGAGAATTAAGCTTTGGCGCTACAACAGGCTCAGTTGCTGTACCATCTGCGTTAACAACTAGTACAGGCAAATCGCCCTTATGTCCATTATCATTGTATGGGCCAAGGTGCTTTTGCGTATTATCTGGATCCCAATGCCCACCTGCTGCGATACCATTATCTTCACAACTAGGATTGATATGGATATGCATGCCATGAGTAGTATTAGCAGGTAAATTATATAAATGTGGCGTAATCAACATCCCTTCTTGGTTACCATCATGAATATATGGTGATATTGTGATTGTTCCAACCTCTTTATGAGTATTGACATCTTTCATATGTACAATTAACTCGCCATCATGGTCGCGATCATAAGGCTTATTTGCTGACAAGAATGTGCAGTCTGCTAATACAAGTGAAAGCATACTCATTCCACATAATTTATAAAAAGCAGTCATTTTTCACCTCCAAAATTTAGGTCATATCCTTTGTAATCATACAAATATTTAAAAATATTATCTATATTAAAATACGATTAAACAGCTATATATTATCTAAAAATCAAACCTAGGATGTTAAAATATTAATCAACATGTTCATTTTGAAGATTAGATTCTCATGAAAAAATTATTCTCATATTAGCATTTATACCGATTATCACTTTAGCTGATACGCAAAACTGGCAAAGCTTTGATAAGACACAAGCATTAGCTAAACTAACTAGGCTGCAATATTATGTGACTCAAAAAGGCGGTACTGAAAGAGCGTTCAATAATAAATACTGGAATAATCATAGGCAAGGCATCTATGTCGACGTTGTCTCTGGAGAGCCACTTTTTAGTTCTACTGATAAATACGATTCTGGCACAGGTTGGCCAAGTTTTACTAAACCTATTGATAACTCATTTATAAAAACAAAAACTGATAATAGCTGGTTTATGACTCGTACAGAAGTTCTCTCACGCTATGCTAATTCGCACTTAGGCCATGTCTTCGATGATGGTCCTCAACCTACTGGCAAGAGATACTGTATGAATTCTGCGGCTCTTAAATTTATCCCTAAAGAAGACATGCAGAAAGATGGTTATGGTAAGTATCTATATTTATTTACTAACAAAAACTTACAATAGTTGTCAAAAAACTAATACATGATATTATTAAATCAATTTATCAGAAGCTGGAGCTGTACTATTAATACTCATTTTTTTGGACAAATAGCACTTAATGCTTCTTTTTTGCTTTATTCTGTTCAATTTATCCCTCAGGTTATCCATAATTTCCGAAACCGCCAAGCATTATCAAATATTAGTATTTTGACGCAGTTTGGTATTTTTATTACCGTATTATGTAATATAGTTGAAACTATAGGATTTGGCTATGAGTGGCAATATGCTGTCGTTGCTATTATCTATTTACTTGGAGTTTGTATACAGCAATTACAGATATCTATATTTTGTAAAAAAATACCAGAAATAGTTAATATTAGTTTTATTTTCTTATTTGCTATAGCTATGCTCGCAATGGGTTCAAACTATCACTTAGTTTACCAGCTTGCTGGTTATTTTGGCTTTGTTATTAATACTGTCTACTGGTTTCCACAAATCTATAAAAATTATACACAAAAAAGATTCGATGGCTTTAGTTTAACATTTATATTAATTGCTTTAATTGGAACCTGTCTTTATATCACAAGTAGCTTTATACTTGGATGGGATTTGATCTTTAAGATAAATGCTGTTGTAATGCTTCCGATCATATCAATCTTAGTGATTCAAAAATTCTATTATAGACAAAACCATTAGCTTCTAGTCTAATCAGTTATAGATTTTGTCTATTAAATATGGTCAAATTATTTTTTTGTGAAAAAATCAACATTAGATAACATAAAATCACTTCTTATTTATGCTATCATAAAAAAACAAGCTACTTATTATTATGCATAATGTCAGGAAATACTTTTGGTAAAATTTTTACAGTAACCACTTGTGGCGAGAGTCATGGCGATTCACTTGCAGCTATTATTGATGGCTGTCCTAGCAATATACCTCTTTGTGAGGCAGATATTCAATTAGAACTAGATAGACGCAAACCAGGCCAATCAAAATTCACCACTCAGCGTAAAGAGCCTGATGAAGTTAAGATAATTTCTGGTGTTTTTGAGGGTAAAACTACAGGTACGCCTATCGGTCTGATAATAAAAAACCAAGATCAAAAATCAAAAGACTATAGTGAAATAAAAGACAAATTTCGTCCTGGTCATGCTGATTATACCTACTTCAAAAAATACGGTATTCGTGACTATCGTGGTGGTGGTAGATCATCAGCAAGAGAAACAGCAATGCGTGTGGCAGCTGGAGCAATAGCTAAGAAAATACTCAAACATTACGGCATCGAGATCTATGGCTTCTGCTCACAGATCGGTAGTCTTAAGATAGATTTTATTGATAAAGATTTTATAAATCAGAATCCTTTTTTTATTGCCAATAAAAATGCAGTTCCAGCTTGCGAGGATTTAATTCACAGCATTCGCAAGCAAGGTGACTCTATTGGTGCTGAGGTAACTGTAGTAGCAACAGGTCTAGAGGCAGGATTAGGTAGACCAGTTTTTGATCGACTTGATGCTAGTATTGCTTATGCAATGATGAGTATAAATGCTGTCAAAGCAGTCAGTATTGGCGATGGCTTTGACTGTGTTGCACAGAAAGGTAGTCAACATCGTGATGAAATTACCCAACAGCAAGGCTTTTTATCAAACCATGCTGGAGGAATTTTAGGTGGTATATCAACAGGTCAAGATATAATTGCTAAATTAGCTTTCAAACCAACATCAAGTATCCTACAACCAGGTAAGAGTATTGATGTACAAGGTAACGATACTACTGTTATCACCAAAGGTAGACATGATCCTTGTGTTGGCATCAGAGGTGTACCAATAGCTGAGGCGATGTTAGCACTAGTTTTAGTTGATGAACTCCTAATTACGCGATCTTATAGGGATTAGACATGAGTGAAAGTGAATTCTCAAGCTTACTAATTGATTGGGGATATTTAGCTATCATGCTAGGGGTTTTTATCGAAGGTGAAATATTCTTAATTATGGTAGGTATCGCAACTGCAACAGCATTATTTAGTTATCCTCTAGCAATTCTAGCAGCAACATTTGCCGCGATTTTACATGATAATGGTCTATTTATATTTTCTAAATTCATGGGCAAAAAAATCTTTGAGAAAAAAGCATCATGGCACTATAAGGCTCAAAAATCACTAGAGATTTTAGATAAGTATGAATCTTTAGCAATCCTTAGCATTAGATTTTTGTATGGATTACGCACTATAACTTTGTTGGTAGTTGGGCTTAGTAAAGTAAATAGAGTTAAGTTTATCTGCCTAGATAGTATTAGTAGTTTTGTCTGGTCGATAATATATATTTCTCTAGGTTACCTATTTGGTAATACTATTTTAAAATTTATTGACAATAGTGATATCAAAGATTGGATATCACATAATAAGCACTTATCAATATTTATACTTATATTAGTTTCGAGTATCATATACCTTAGCTATAGAATATTACGATCACGATCAAAGAGGCGCATTAGATGAGTAGATTAGATCTGCTAAAAAAAGCAACTCCACAGAGTAAAAAACCTCAAAATACGACTAAAAGAAATCCACGCGGAGGAATGCTAGCTGAGAAAACCCAAAAATCTCAACAACGCATTGATGATTTAAATGATGATATCTTAGCTGAAAATGATTTTGAAAATGAACTAGAAGATACACCTATAACTGAGTATCAAATAGATGATGATACAAATAATGAAGAGTCACAAGAAAATATCAATATAATTGAAATTGATATTGATCAAAGTGAAGGATTAGCTATAGATCCAACGTTGATTAGTGAAGATGATGAAAGTAGTGAAGATGAAAGTCCAAAACAAAAACCATTGTCAGACAATCATTCTGTTGATGATAGTGATGATTATGAAGCTAATGATATTGTTGAAGGTAATATAAGCGTTGATTATAGTGAAGAAGATATAAAGCTTGAGCTTGAATACTCATTTGATCAACGTGATCAACTTTATAATCATTACGTTAAATTAATCAAAGATGGGGGTATCGAGGTTAGTAGCCCAAAAATTCTCTATTTACATGATATTATCAGGATATCTGTAACTTTAACTGAACTTAAAGAGCAAGTAGGCTGTGAGGCAAGAGTTGTCTCAGTATTTCCTCAAAGCATTCCTTCATCAATTGAACACAATAATGACAAATACCGCTATATTGTACAATTTATAGGCCCCAATGCTTCAGAAACTGAGAGAGTACTTTCAAAATATTTATTAGGATATAAACAAAAGTAAATAAACTATGGCTAAACAAAAAACAGTTTTCATATGCCAAGAATGTGGCGCCACATCTCCACGCTGGCAAGGTCAATGCCATAGTTGTAACCAATGGAACACTTTTGTAGAAGAGCTTAAATCAGATCCCAAAAAAGTAGTTAAATCTCGCGCTGGATTTGCCGGAAGTATTTCCAAAGCAACATCACTATCAGCTATCAAAGGTAAAGAACATTCTCGAGTATCTACTCATATCGGTGAGTTTGATAGAGTCTTAGGTGGTGGTATTGTCAAAGGTTCAGTAATCTTGGTTGGTGGCGATCCTGGTATAGGTAAGTCTTCGATATTACTACAGATAATGTCTTTTTTATCTTTACAAAAAAAAGTCCTATATGTCAGTGGTGAAGAGTCATTAGAGCAAATAGCACTTCGTGCTGAGAGATTAAACCTTGCCAAAGATAATCTACTGGTAATGTGTGAAACTAATATTGAACAAATTGCTAGCTATATGGTAGAGCATAAACCTGAAGTTGTAGTAATAGATTCGATTCAAACAATGTATAATCCAGAGATTCAGTCAATGGTTGGTGGTGTCTCTCAAGTAAGAGAGTCTAGCGCTTACATCACACAAATAGCCAAACAATATGAAATAGCGGTGTTTTTAGTAGGTCATGTAACAAAATCAGGTGAAGTTGCAGGACCTAGAGTGCTAGAGCATATTGTCGATGCGGTAATATTTATAGAGTCGCAAGATAATGGTAGATACCGAATGATGCGTGCACTCAAAAACAGATTTGGTGCTGTCAATGAAATTGGCGTCTTTGCAATGACTGACAAAGGGATGAAAGAGGTAAAAAATCCTTCCGCAATATTTCTAAATAATGGGCGTACTAATTTAATTGGCAGCGTGATTGTCTCAGTATGGGAAGGAACTAGGCCTTTATTAGTTGAATTACAGTCACTTGTAGTCGATAAAAATATTAATCAACCACCGCGGAGATTATGTGTCGGCATCGATAGTAATCGCCTAGCAATGATACTAGCTATTATACAACGCTATATGCATATTGATTTATATGATAAAGATGTCTTTTTAAATGTAGTTGGTGGTATAAAGATTAATGAAACTAGCATTGATTTGGCACTGATTTTAATTATCTACTCTAGTATCAAGGAAATAGAAATTCCTCATGATATGCTTATAATGGGAGAAGTTGGTTTATCTGGTGAGATTCGCCCTATCCCATATGGAATTGAGAGAATAAACGAAGCCAAAAAACATGGTTTTAAGAAAATTATTGTGCCACAGGCAAATGTTTCAAAATCGTTAAAAACTGCAGATATTGAGATCATTGGTATAACCAACTTAAACCAAATAAAAGATATAATCACAGGGTAACAAAATGGAATTTCTATCAAGCCTTAATTTTTTAGATATTTTAATAATGATAGTCATCTTAATCTTAAGTCTATTTGCCGCTGTTAAAGGATTATTTAAAAATATTGTGCTATTACTATTGATGGTGTTTGCCGTTGTTTTATCTGGAATTTTAGCACAAAAAATCCAGCAAATTTATGTCGGCTCATTAATTGAAGATCCAGGCACAGCTTATGTAGTATCATTTATTTTGGTGCTACTCTGCGCTTACTTAATAATTTTTGGTATTATGAAAGTATTTTTGCGCAATAATAAGGAAAAAGAAAGCCTTTCAAATACTTTGTTTGCCTTTTTTATTGCTCTAGTGCGTTTTAGTTTTATATTTGCTATAGCTTGCTCGACACTAAATTCTATTGATGCTGTCAAAGACAATTCATTGTGGCAGAACTCCACTTTAGTTCAGCCTCTTGTAAAGGTCGGTGATTATGCTTTTAATACTAAAGTGAAAATGCAACAAACTAATCTTAAAGATTATGTACCGAAACAGGTCGCAGGTGGCTAATTAATTTTCATTTTTTAGCTGACGAGTCATAAGTTCTTTGACGATATCTCTAGGATCAGCGGCTTCATACAAAATTCTATAAGTAGCAAATACTAAAGGCATCTCAACATTATGTTTTTTAGCAAGGTTATAAACAGCTTTTGCAGTGAAATAGCCTTCAACAACATTATTTACCTCTTTTAATGCTTGTTGTATAGTCATACCCTGCCCCAAATATAGTCCAAATCTACGATTGCGCGACTGATTGTCCGAACATGTCAACAATAAATCCCCTAAACAGCTAAGTCCAATAAAAGTTTCTGAGTTTGCACCTAGTTTAAGCCCAAGTTTCTTTATCTCTGCTAGACCACGAGTAATAAGAGCGGCATGAGCATTAACACCAAACTCCATACCTGCAGCAATCCCAGCTGTGATTGCTAGAACATTTTTGACAGCACCGCCAACTTGAGCACCGATGATATCAGTTGTTGTGTAGCATCTAAAATTCTCATTACTGAAAAGCTCTTGGACATAACGTGCATAATTAATATCTTTTGAGGCTACTACTACAGCTGTTGGGAGCTGATTAGCTAACTCTTTAGCAAAGCTTGGTCCTGTTAATAACGCAAATTTTGTAGTTGGCAAAATATCTTCAGCTATTTCACTTAATAACGCATAACTATCATGACAAAAACCTTTTGTTGCACTAATAATGTTTTGCTGCGGTAAGATACATTCTTTTAGCTCTAAAATAGTATTCTTAAAACCAGAGCTTGGAGTTGCAACTAATATACTATCAAACTCAATGATATTAGCTTGCCAATCTTGAATAGCTTTTAATCTAGAAGGAAATTTCTCTATACTCGGTAGGTATTTATGATTGTTATTATCCTTTAGCATTTGTTCATTATGCTCAGCTTTCCATGAGTTAATTCTGACATTATGTCCTCTATAAGCAAGCTGTAATGCTAGTGCCGTACCCCAAGCTCCTGCCCCTAAAACAAGTATATTTTTTTGCATAAACTAAATTTGTCGACTCTTTTAGTTCTAATATATTCTATAGTTGCCAAAGTGTAAACACCTCTTTAATATAACTTTTATTTATCGACACAATAAAATCAATATATTTAACTATATATAATAAAAATGTAATAATAGCCATATCGATTATTTTAAAGGTTTTTAAGTAGAACAAAATGAAAAAAATTATATCAATAGCGTTAATAACTTTTAGTATTACTACAACTGGATTTAGCTATAGTTTACACCCAATAAATAGTTTCTCTAGCCAATCATTCCCTGAGCCAGTATTAACCTTAGCAGCGTAATATATGATAACTTACTTTTTAGGAAACGCTATGATATATATGCCTTTTACTCCTTTAGAGTCTTGCCACATATACTGAAATCGATCTGGATTAATAGCACTTAGACCATAAACACTCCTAACATTATTAAAATGTGCCGCTGGATCAATCATAAATAACATATCTTTATCATCATCAACTGACTTACCTAGTTTTTGGTAGCCAGATACTAAAGTCCAATGTCCTCCCCAATCGATCCAGTCGACTAGTACAGGTATTGCTTTATCTATACTTTGATAGAGTAAATTAATATCACCATCTGTTGCATATTTTACTTCAAAACCATGGTTTCCAAGCCATTCAACAATTTGTTGCATTGTAGTGCCATAATCATCATTTGTACCCATTTATTTAGCTATCTCTAACTCAGTTTGATGATTCATCTGTGAATCTTTGAGGACTCCATAATAATTGAGTAAACTCATAACAGCAGATGGTCCACAAGTATAATCAGTAGTTTGTTGATAACCTTTTATATCTAATATTTTTATATTTTTATCAGTTGATAAGTTAAATGTTTTTACAACATTTTGTATATAAGTTTTATTAGCATATTCTCCATAGCTATAATTCAAACTTATCGCAAAAATAAAAGTTATTAAAACTAAAATTACTCTTTTGAACATCTCAACTAAATTCCTTAAATTTCAAATTTGAGAGATTTTAACATCGTTTACAGAAAAAGAAATTGGAAGCTGCTATATTAGATTTGCTTTTTAAACTTTTTGATTATATTATTTCGTTATTTAGCGAAATATAGTTATAAGAATGAAATTAGCCAATATTGTTGACTTCCAAAAAGCTTTGGGAGATGAAACTAGGATTAGAATTCTAATGGTAATCTATCAACATCAGTTATGTCTTTGTCATTTAGCACATATTTTTAAACTTGCTAACTCAACCCTATCTAAACACCTAGATATACTAAGGCGTAATGGTTTTATTCATAAGCGTAAACAAGGTAGATTTCATTACTTTTATTTTAATTCTGCTTACCAGCAGCAGCTAAACTGGCTTTTTGATATCCTTGCAGATGATGAAATTATTCAGTCTGATCAAAAACTCGTAAAACAGCTAATAGCTCAAGAACTTGAACATCTACCAGAGATACATGCAAAGGAGAATATCCTATGAGTAACAAACAACAATATCTAAATTTTAAAGTATATGGTTTAGATTGTATTGAAGAAGTCAACATCATTAAAAAAGCATTAAGTAAAAAAGTTGCTGAAGAGTATATGCAGTTTGATCTACTTAATGGCAAACTTTCAATCAATGCTAGTGATATCTCTACAAAAGAAATTATAGCTTTGATAAACAAATCAGGGTTAAAAGCATCAACATGGGATCAATATATTTCAAAAAATCACGATACTAATTTTTACAGTAAATACTCAAGGTTAATTACAACGATAACTAGTGGAATGTTTATTGTTTTTGGCTATGTTTATCATGGTTTAACCGCTGGATTTATAGATGCATTTGTTGCTAATGATAGCTCTACACAGCTAACTCCTTTGATTTCACAAATATCTTATCTATTAGCTATATTGTTTGGTAGTTGGTTTGTTATACCTAAGGCTTTAGCTTCGCTTAAGAGATTTAGTTCTGATATGAATCTATTAATGCTAATTGCTATAGTTGGTGCGATAATTATTGGTCAACACTTTGAAGCAGCTATAGTAAGCTTTTTATTTGCCTTTTCACTTTTACTTGAGTCATGGAGTGTCAGTAACGCTCGTAAAGCTATCACTAAGCTTATGCAGCTAACTCCAGATAAAGCATTAGTTTACTGCTGCCATGATAAGCAATTTGAAGAAAAGCCTATAGCAGAAATAAATATAGGCAAGAGAGTATTGATAAAACCAGGGCAAAGAATCCCTTTAGATGGAATTATTATCAAAGGTAGTGGTTATATCAACCAAGCGCCTATCACGGGCGAATCAATCCCTGTAGAAAAAACAATCAATGATGAAGTTTTTGCTGGGAGTATAAATGGTAGCTCTAGTATTGAAATAAAAACCACAAAAACTGCTGATAATTCATCAGTTGCAAAAATAATCCAAGCTATTGAACACGCGCAAACAAAACGCTCTAAAGCTGAGAAATGGGTCGATAAGTTCGCACGAATTTATACCCCTACAATGATAGCTTTAGCCCTACTAATAGCAATCTTACCACCTTTATTACTCGTGCAAGCTTGGCTTAAATGGATATATCAAGCATTAGTTATACTTGTCATAGCCTGTCCTTGCGCATTGGTGATATCAACACCAATTTCGATAGTTTCAAGCTTAGCAAAAGCTGCTAGAAATGGTATTTTGATAAAAGGTAGTGAATTTATAGAAATACCAGCAACACTTAAAGCTATTGCGTTTGATAAAACTGGTACCTTAACTTTAGGACAACCTACGATTACTGAAATATTTGTGGCTGAGAATTTTTCTGAACAATATTTAATCAGTATAACAGCTAGTCTTGAAAGCAGCGTTGATCATCCAATAGCTAAGGCTGTTTTAGACTATGCCACTAATAACAATATAGTATTCACACCAGCTAGTAATACTCAGGTTATCATTGGTAAAGGTGTAACTGGAGAGATTGATAATAATAGGTTCTGTGCACAAAAATAAATATTCATCGTAACCAAATAAAAGTACAAGCTAATTTAATCATTCCTATATATGCTGAAATGGTTTTATCAAATCTAGAGAATACTCTTCTAAAATGCTTAATTTTAGAAAAGAAATTCTCTATCAAATGTCTTTCTTTATATACATGACTATCAAAAGGTATATGGTTTAGAGTATTTGATTTACAAGGGATAACAGCTTCAGAGGATATACCTTGAATATGCTGCCTGATTTCATTAGAATGATATGCTCTATCAGCGATAACTTTTGTATTATATACATTTTTTAGTAAATCTATAGCTACTTTACTATCATGAGTTTTATCCTCTGACAACAATATTTCTATTGGATTACCTAAAGCATCAGTCATAGCATGGATTTTAGTGGTTATCCCACCAACTGATCTACCAATTGCTTGGTTATCATCTTTATCATATCCCGTAGCACAAGCATGTGCTCTTGCTATTGTTGAATCAAGCATGACTTCTTGTAAATCAGGGTTTTGTACTGATTTAAATAATCTAGAAAATATATCTTTATCACATCAATCTTTAAAACGCTTATGTATTGATCTATATTTACCATAATAAAATGGTAACATTCTCCATTGACAGCCTGTACGTAACACATAAAATACAGCTTCAATAAACAATCTTAATTTGGCTTCATCATTGGTATGTATACCTTTTTGTGATTTTAAGAATGATAAAATAATTGACCAGAATACTTCTTTTATATGATAATTCATTTGCTAAACCATTGATATTTATTGCTTTTCAAATCTTAAATAACAGCGGTTTAGCTATTTTCAATATAATTTAAGTTTTTTGTGCACAGAACCTAGTTTTTGGCTTGGTAATCATGCTTTTGCTCATGAAAAACAGCTTTGTAATAATAGTCTATTACATAAAAAAGCTACACAGCTTGCAGATAGTGGTCTAACACTTATATTTGTTGGCAATAGTAAAGATATAATTGGTATTATAGCTATACAAGATAAGATAAAAGCAAATATAAATATTTGTCTAAAACAACTAAAAAACCTTGGGATTATGCAAACAATCATGCTTACCGGTGATAATACTGCAACTGCGAAGGCTATTGCAACACAAGCTGAAATTGATGAATTTTATGCTGAGCTTTTACCACAATATAAGGTTACTAAGGTTGAGGAGTTAGTCAATAACTATGCTAGTGTTGCAATGGTTGGTGATGGTATTAATGATGCTCCAGCCCTAGCAACGGCTAACTTAGGAATTGCTATGGCTGCAATTGGCAACGATATCGCGATAGAGACATCAGATATTGCGCTTATGTCTGATGATATTGCAAAGCTGCCTTGGCTTATCAAACATTCAAAGAGAACATTATCAATAATAAAACAAAATATAAGCTTTGCTATAGCTATAAAAGTTATTTTTATATCTTTAGCTGTGTTTGATTTAGCTACCTTATGGATGGCGATAGCTGCTGATATGGGAGCTACGCTAATTGTTATAATAAACTCGCTGAGACTGCTAAAATAGTCTAGATATCATACTTTAACCATAATGGTAGAAAATGTCTAATATCTTTCATAAACTTAAATAAGCCGACATTTAGCTCAACATTACCATTAGGATCAGTAACCCTACGTGGAAAAGCTATCCCTGCACCAAAAAGACCTGGTGCGATAATCCCAATAGTAGGATCATATATTCTCACATCAATACCCTCAACACTAGGCACTCGTTGCTCAAAACCTACTGCATAGATAACTTTAGTATACTTATGTAGATGTTTATTTATCTCTTCATCCGTTGATAAATATCTTTTAACTCGACTATCAAGATTTTGTGAGATATTCTCTCGAACCCATTTAGCTGTCTCACCTTTTAAGCCAGAATTATCATACAAGATCCAATCACCTATATTAACAGCATATCTTAAAGGCTGCTGATAGAAATTTGCAACATCCTCAACCCCAAGCTCAAGCAAGTTTCTAATAATTATCATTGCTGAGTGAGACGAACCAAAAACTGCAACATTATCGCCTTTGCAAAGCTCATTTTTTAGCTTAGAAGGCGCTAAAGCCTTAGCAAGATGTATTTCTTTAGTAATCTCAAAGTTATGGATATTTAAAGATTTTGCTAAAGAACCTGTAGCTAGAACAACTTTCTCAGCAATATAGTTTTCTCTCGTGCCGTATAGATTCCAAACACCTTGAGCTATTTTCATATTACTAATAGTGTCGAAACTATGATCAACCTTTTGTAATAGATTTTTTGTAATCCATTGTAATGGTTCACTAACATCTTTTAGTTGTGTAAATCCTTGTTTAGCATAATCATCAATAGCGAATTTGTATGCTTTTTTTGCATATTCAAAAGCTTGTATATTATTTAGGAATCTAAGAAACAACTCTACAGTTGTATTACTACTAACCTCGCCCCACTTAATACCAAAGTCACCACCACTAAAATTTGGATCTAACCAAAGTATATCTTTTGCTTTTATATCATTATCCAAAAGCTGGCCAATGACAGTCATGCCAGCAAGACCAGCACCAACTACAGCCCATTTGTACTTTTTGAGGTTTTTCATACAAACTTATTAATTATTTTGCCTGTAGACTATTATAGCCAAGAATTTGATAAGTGTTTAAATAAATATTAGTAATATTGAATATCAGAAAATCTTATAATAGAACCACATGATATAAGCTTTACTAAAACATAAATAATGCGTATCACTCTAAAACAGCTTCAAGTGTTTGTAAATACTGCAAAATCAGAATCGATTAGTGCAGGTGCTGAAAAATGTTTCATCTCTCAGGCTGCGGCTAGTATGTCGTTATCACAGCTTGAAAATATGCTTGATACTACACTGTTTGATAGAGTTGGCAAACGCATGAAGTTAAACGCAAATGGTAAAAACCTCTTAGCTAAAGCTATTAAGATTTTAGATGAAATAGAAGAATTTGAAACATTTAGTGTAAAAAACACTCTACTATCTGGAAAAATAGTTATTGGTGCAAGTACTACAATAGCGAACTATGTTTTGCCTAAATATGTAGCAATCTTTAAAAAACTACATCCAGATACTGATTTTGAAATTATCAATAATGTTGAATCATTAAACTGTGATGTAGGTTTTATAGAAGGTGAGTGTAATAGCCAAGTAATAGCTACTAGTTTATGGGCAAAAGATAAACTAAAAATAATTTGTCGCGTTAATCATACATTAACTACCCAAAATAATTTAAAAATAAAAGATTTACTAGAATACGAATGGGCTACAAGAGAACAAGGTTCTGGCACTTTTGAAATATTTTTTAATGCTTTGGAAGATAAAGTTTCTAGTATCAAAAAAGCAATAACCCTACGCAGCTCAGAAGCGATAAAACAGTATGTAGCCTATAGTGACTGTTTAGCATGCATATCTGAAGTGATTACAACTCAAGCATTAGATACAACTAAATATAGTATTCTTGAAACTAAAGATCTTGATTTAAGCAGGAATTTTTACAAATTATTGCATAAAAAGAAATATCATACTGCTCTAACACAAGCATTTTGTGATTTTATAGAGAAAGATATAAATGGTTGTGATATAAGGCTTGAAAATTTTAGTATTTAACGTCATCTTTATACACAGACGGTTAAATCTAAATCTAAGGAGATAAAATGTCTATAGGGATAATTCTACTCATAATAGTAGTTGTAATAGCGGTATATGTGGTTATGACATACAACAAGCTAATTACGGAAATTGAAACTGTTAAAAACTCTGAGAAACAAATAGATGTACAATTAGATCGACGTGCTAAGGTATTTGACTCGTTAGTTAATGTGGTCAAAAAATATATGGACTATGAGCAAACAACTTTAAAGCAAGTAGTAGCGCTGAGAAACCAAGCTAATCTTGCCAAAGAAAACGGTGATATCCAAGAAAGAATAAATGCTGAAAATAAGATTTCTGATCTTGCTAAAGGAATAAATGTACAATTTGAAAATTATCCAGAGTTAAAAGCTAACCAGAATGTAATCCAGCTTCAAGAAGAAATCACCTCTACTGAGAATAAGCTTGCTTTTGCTAAACAAGCGCTCAATGACTCAATAGAAAGATATAACGCGCATAAAAAGTCTTTCTTTGCTGGTATCGTGGTTAGCATATTTAAAAAGCTTAATGAAGACTTTGTTTACTGGAATATTTCTGAAGAGAAAAAACAACAACTAGAAGATTCAAGAGTGGAACTATAAAAAATGTCAGCTGCTGATAATTTAGAATATGGCTCTGTAAATTGGCGCGAAGTTGTACGTAAGAACACTTATCGCACTTATTTTGTAATCGCAACATTCCTTATAGTATTTTTCTTATTAGGAATCTTTATTGATACAATATGGCGCTATAGTGAATTTGTAAATGCACACTACAGTTATTATAATAGTCAGCCACAAATATCAATAGGGAAAGTATTCTTGTTGTTATTGACATTTCAAATACCTCCTTATGCGACTATGATAATCTCTACTGTAGCAGTAATTTGGGTATTTGTTACATTTAGCATGTACGATAAGATCATGCTCTCTGGCACAGAATATCAAGAAATTACTGCAGATAATCAAGATCCACTAGCTCGCCGTGTTTATAATGTCGTTGAAGAGATGAAAGTTGCTGCTGGTATGCGATATATACCTAAAGTATTTCTTATCGATGCTAATTATATGAATGCTTTTGCATCAGGATATTCTGAAAAATCCGCAATGGTGGCTATCACTACAAAACTTGCAAACGCACTTAATCGTGATGAACTACAAGCAGTTATGGCACATGAGCTAACTCATATTAGAAACCAAGATATCAAGTTAAATTTATTTACTATGGTTTTATCAAATATGATGCTTATTATTATGGACTTTTTATTTTATTCAGCACTTTTCTCAAGCAATAGTAATAACAATAATAACAACCGTAATAATAATGCTGCTGCATTTTTTATCATCATTATGATCTTAAGATATGTGTTACAAATATTTACGATATTTATGATGTTATTTTTAAGTCGTACGCGAGAATATATGGCTGATGCTGGTGCTGTTGAGCTAATGCGTACTAACATGCCGATGGCAAATGCATTAATAAAAATTGCAAACGACAGTAAATCTGTAGAAGCTCAATACAGCTACAAGCATAATAAAAATGAAAATTTACGTCGAGCATCGTATATTTTTGATCCACTTAGTGCTGGAATCAGCAGTGGTGATATGTCTGATTTATTTTCCACTCACCCTTCTATCGAAAAAAGACTTGCTTCAATTGGTGTAAAACTTAGATAATCCAGCCAATTTATCCATCAATTAAAAACCTTTTAATACTTATTTTAGCCTACTATTAGTAAAGAAATAGGCTATAATTAAATGGCTAAGAAATAGGTTTAGATATGATTAGAAAACATTCAAAGCTTTTACAAAAAATTAAAGGAATGACAATCTCAGAGCTAGTTATAACTTTGACGATAATTAGTATTTTAGCGGTGTTTGTAACGTCTACCTATTCAAACTATGCTACTAGAACAAAGATAGCTAACCAAGTATCTTTGGTAACAGCACATGCACGTCAAGTGTATGATCTCAAAAAAGATGGTAAGGATTTTTATCTGAACTTCGATAATTCTACGGTTAATGATTATGGTGCAGTTACAAAAAATATTGGTGAATCAGGAGCTAATATTATTAAAGGTAATGCTGAGGTTATGATACGTCCAGAAGCAGTAGATCCTGATTCTGTACGCTGGCGTTGTATAGTTTATGGCGATGGCTTATCAGAATCAAGCATACCTAATCACTGTATCTTAGGTTCAAGTATTTTCTTTAGAATCCTAAAAGATAATAATATGCTCATAATGATTGGGGTAAAATTCATAAAGATCATCCATTCCTCGGTGATTGGACTATCTCTGGTGGTGATGAAGAGATTGAACTTTGGAATAACTTTGACAGAATATCTGATCGTCGTGATAATGTTGCAGAGCTAGATGGTGATAGAAATGAAATCGTTGAATTATCTCATGATTTAGCATCCCATAATTTCAAAGATATGTCACTTAATTTTGACTATTATCCAAGAACTGGCGATGACTCAAGTAACTTTGAAGTCTATCTAGGCGATCAACTAATTTATACACACAATAATTTCTCACAAGAATGGCAAAAAATAAGTATAGATCTGAGTAATGTTGAAAATGCAGAATCTTCGAAACTTTCAATACGAGAAGCTGGTAGAGATGAAAGCTACGGTGCGCTTATTGATCTAAATTCTTTAAAAATCACTCCCGGAAAAATTGTTTAAACTACTATTTCTAGTTTAAATATACTATAATAACTAGGAATTTTTACTCAAAATCATATAATCCTAAACAATAAACATTAACTAAATACGAAAGAAGTAAATAAATGTCAGAACAACAACCACGTAAAAAACTATCATTAGGCGATAGAAAAAAACCATCTACAACTAGAGTATCTAGTCTAAGTGTTAACCTTAAAACTAAACTACAAGCAAAAACAGAAGATAATATCCAAAACTTCTTTAAAAATACGAATAAAGAACTTCGGGAGCTATATCAACAAAGAAAAACTCTCGAAGAGCAAATCAAACAAATAGAGCAAAGACTATTGTTTGCCAAGAGTGAACCATTGCAAGATTTTTTATTTGAATTAAAATCAAAAGATTTTGAACTACTTGTAAAAATTAATTCTTTTATAAATAACCTGTAGCTTTTAAACTAGTATTAATAAAAGTAAGTGTTTTTTGATTGCAATTTTGTAGACTAGAATACTGTTGCAAAAATCTCTTTGATACCTTTTTTAGCAAGACCAAGCATTTTTGCAAACTCTTCTTCAGAGAAGTCTTTGCCTTCAGCAGTGCCTTGAATCTCGATTATACCGCCATTTGAATTCATCACTACATTCATATCAGTTTCTGCGTTTGAATCTTCATCATAATCAAGATCAAGCACTGGCTCGTTATTATAAATACCTACAGATATTGCTGCTACTTGTGATAATAGTGGATTTGCCTGCTCATCTAACATACCATTTTGTTTCATATATTCTATAGCATCAGCTATGGCTAATGATGCGCCAGTAATCGATGCAGTACGCGTACCACCATCAGCTTGAATCACATCACAATCAACCTTAATAGTATTTTCCCCGATAGCTGTAAGATCAACACTAGCACGCAATGCTCTACCTATCAGGCGCTGAATTTCTTGAGTTATTCCAGATTGCTTACCACGTGCTGCCTCTCTATCCATACGCGTATGAGTTGAACGCGGCAACATGCCATATTCTGCTGTTAGCCAACCCTCACCACTATCTTTTTTAAATTTTGGTACACCTGCAACTACAGAAGCTGTACAGATAACTTTAGTATCTCCAAATTCAATAAGGACAGAGCCCTCGGCATGTTTTGTAAAATTATGTGTAACTTTTAGATTACGTAGTTGATCATTATTTCTACCACTTGGACGCATTTTAGAATCCTTTTAATTAATTTCATAGCCTTATAAGTGTATAATTATACAAATCGAAATTAAAATAAGAAACCTTAACTTTAGGGTATTTCTGATATATGAATGTTATTAACAAAGAAAATCTAACTAAACAGCAAAGATATTGGCTAAATGATGCTAAAAACCTAGTTACAAGTTTATCTAAATTTTATGGCGAGATTACGCTAGATAAAATTTCACAGCAATTTACTAATATAAATTCTCTTGAGCAATCTCTCTTAGCAACTCAAACAGCACTAGTAAGACAAATTACCCTCTCTAGTATCAATCAAACCTTAGTTTTTGCTAGGACGATTATTCCTGATAGTACTTATAAACATTTTACTCAAGAGCTAGATAACCTTGGTACTAAACCTATCGGTGATAATTTGCTCTTTGATAAAGCTAAATTTGCTAGAGATGAATTTATAATTCGTGAACTAACTGTTAAAGATTTTTATAATGAAACTAATAGAGATATTACTGATAAAATATTCTCTCGTAGCTCAATATTTGAATATAAAGATAACTCAGAACTTAAATTTTTGATTACGGAATATTTCCTAGTTTTACCCGAGCAATACTGACTATGAATAAACAACAACTAAAAGCATATTTCATGCTAATGCGACTACATCGCCCTATTCCGATATTACTAATCTTGTGGCCAACACTTACAGCATTAGTCTTAGCAAGTCATGGACTACCAGATATTAGCTATCTAGTTATTTTCACTATCGGTGTAGTAGTAATGCGTACTGTAGGTTGTATTATCAATGATATTGCTGATGTCGATTTTGACAAACATGTAGCTCGCACAAATACTCGACCTTTAACAAGTGGACAATTAAGTATTAAAAATGCTATTTGGCTTTGTATTTCTCTTACATTAGTTGCATTTATATGTGTATTATTTTTGAACTTATACACGATTTTATTATCATTTGTAGCACTATTCTTAGCAATACTATATCCGTTTTGTAAACGATTTTTTGCGATACCTCAACTAATACTCGGATTAGCATTTAATTTTGGTATTTTTATGGCTTTTTCTGCAATACAAAACCAAATACCAGTCGAAGCGTGGATATTTTATATAGCTACGATATGCTGGACAATAGCTTATGATACTATCTATGCACTAGCTGATCGAGAATTTGATTTAGAGATTGGTATAAAGTCATCTGCTGTTTTATTTGGTAATAAAGTATTTAGATATATCTTATTATTTAATTTCTTATCTTTACTTCTTTTAATAATCCTTGGTATTTATTGTGATTTTAATAGTTTTTTTTATTTAGGTGTTGTTATTTGTAGTTTATTTTTCGTTAGAAATTATTTTTTATATAAAAAATTAGGCATCACTAACTGTATAAATGCTTTTTCTGCTAATCATTGGATTGGCTTAATAATTTTTATTATAGCAGTGATACAATATATAATCAAGGAATTTTTATGATAAAAGTTTTCTATGATGGTAAATGTGGTCTTTGCACTAAAGAAATAAACCACTACAAAAAGATAGCTCCAAAGAATATTTTTAGCTGGATTGATATAACAGAAATAGATCAATCAGTTATTGCAAAAGAAAATCTAGATGTTATCTCATGTTTAAAAGCACTCCATGTAAAAGATAATAATGATAAATTACATATAGGAATCGATGCATTTATCATAATATGGAGCCAGCTTAATAGATGGCGAAAGTTAGCAACTATTGTTAAATTACCACTGATATACAATTTTGCCAAAATCATATATAGTCTATTTGCAAAATGGCGTTTTAATCGTTTAGATCACTGTAAGATAAAATAGTTTAAATAGGAAAAAACAAATGAACTTAATAATTGGTGCAATCTTAGGTTTTATATCAGTAGCTTTTGGAGCTTATGCTGAGCATGGTCTGAAATCACAAATCTCAGCCGAGCATTTTAATTTTATCATGACTGCTCTACGCTATAATCAAATCTATGCAATTATAATTAGTGGCATAGGACTAGCTCTAATAAGTAGTAAACATGTGGCTCAAAGCTTAATGCTTAAATTAAGTAGTTCGCTTTTTATCATTGGTACAGTACTTTTTAGTTTTAGTATTTATATCTCTATAATTTGCAATATACAAAGTCTTATGAAAATTGCTCCTATAGGTGGAACCATTTTAATGTTAGCTTGGATTAGCTTAGCAATAGCTGCTATCTCTCTGAAAAAGCGTCTATCAAATAATTTTATAGATAATCACGCTAAAAATATCCAATAGATAAAAATATTGATTATTGTCATTGGAATACCAATTTTAGCAAATTCTAAGAAAGTTATTGTTATAGCTGCTTTTTTTTCTGCATTATGGATTATGATGATATTACTTGCAGCTCCAAGTATCAGTAAGTTACCAGCTATAGTACTAGCAGCTGCTAACACCATAATCTCTTTGTCAGTTGCGCCTAAATGACTAAGTAGTGGTAAATAAATAGCCACTAATGGCACATTTGAAATTAACTGACTAAGCACAACACTTACTACTAATATAACGGGGATAGAGATAAGGGTTATATCAAGGTTATTTATAACTAATTGGAAAAATCCACTTTGCCATACACTTGCCATTAATATAAACATTGCCGCAAAGAAAATTAAACTATGCCAATCTACTTTAGTTATTATCCTAAGCCTACTTTTACTAAAAAGCAAAATCGGTAAAGCTGCAATAATAGTTATATAAACTAGTTTAATCTGTATTTGAAAATGTAAAAATGTCAGAATAATTTTAATAAATATTAAACTTAGTAATATAGTTAAGGATATTTTAACTAATAATGCTAAGTATGGATCTTTTATAGATTCGTACGAATGATTGAGCTGATAATCATTATTAAGTTGCTTTTTGTAGAAAATTTTTATCAGTAGGAATGCGGCAAACAAATTTATCAGTGTTGGAATACACAAATAACGAAAAAAGGTTATAAATGAGTTACCTAAATTAGCTTGTGTCGCAATAAGGAAATTTTGTGGATTACCAAGAGGACTCATCACACTGCCTATTGTCACAGCAAATGCTAATGTCAATAGAAGTACTTTAGGATTAATAGCATATTTCCTCGCAACTAATAAAAGCATAGGCGTACCAATAATAGCCAAAGTATCATTCATGACAACTGCAGAAGCTAATCCCGCTCCAAACAAAATATACAATAATAATTGATTTATATTTTTTGCTCTTTTAAATATTCTGTAAGATAAAAAGCTAAGATAGCCACTCTCTTCAAGCGCCACACCAATAACAAACATACTAAATAAAAACATCATCACATCTAAATTTATCGACTTTAAAGCATTGGCAACAGAAATTTGTCGTGTGATTAAAACGATAATTGCGCCTAAAAGCATTATTTGCCAGATTTGAAGTTTTATATTACCAATTTGTCTAATTGCAATAAGTATAAAAACACCTATTAAAACTATTATAGGAATTATCATATTGTTTATGGCACTTTAAATTTATTAGTAGAATACAATAAACAAAGTATAATAAAAATGGCAAATGATTGTGCGCTATTGGTTTCTATCTCCAGATTTGATACCAATTAAAATGGATAGCTATTTTATAATAATTCACCCATTAACAATCTAAAATCTTTTTCAGTTTCCCAAATTTTGACTAACTCATCAAAATTTTCATCAGGATTTTGCATAAGGCGAGCAAGGTTATCAATTTTTTCAAACTCATCTTTAGTTAGACTATTAAACTTATCATAGCCACCATATCCACCAGCTGGTCCATAGGTATAAATAATTTCGTTATTCATCAATGCATGAAAGTCATAAAACAACGACCACAACACAACAATAGCTCCTCTTTCTGGCTTAGCATTATAAAAATGCTGCGGATCAAGTTTCCCAGCACGAATGCCAAGCCAAGCATCAGCAGGAAAATCAAATTTCTTCTCTGGCATATCGTATGGATCAAAATTTTCATTCAAACTAAAACTACCGTCTACATCAATCGTTATCCAGCGATTTTCTTGTTCGTTCCAATACTGATTATCCAATGATCAGTGCTTACATTTCCAAGTTCACCCATATCAAAATATGCAGCGTGACCGGCGCGAACTCGCGCTGGAATTCCTTTTGACTTCAAAATACTTGCGACCATTATTGAAACAAAACGACAAGTTAAAACTAATTTATCTTTTGGTTCGCGATCCTCTACAAATCCACTATTATTACGTCGATACAGTTCGGTGAGCATAGCGCCAGCAGTCACTAAGATATCATCCTCTGGTTGTCTCCACCATGGGACTTTTTGCATATTGCCGAACTTTAAATCAGCGTTAGTGCCAGTATTTCCAGCTGCAAGAGTTGTACGGTGAATAAAGTTTTTGCGAACCAAAAGTCCAATTTCCCGAATATCATCAGGTAAATCATTTTTGAGTTTATCTTGATATAATCCTGGATAAGTAAAAGTGCTAAATTTTAGATAATTTTTCTTGATTTCTTCGTTTATAAATTTATCTTTTGAATTATATAACTGAGGAACAGCTAGTATGATACTTGGAATTAATGATAAAGTTGTAATTAATAAACGCATTATTTTTGCCTTTATAACTAAATAAAATATGTCTAGGAGTTTATATAAGAAATTGCTATATAAAAAGGTTCTATTATCTGAGTATTTTGTCTCTGTAAACGCTAGCTTTTACATAAATTAAGTTATTCTATAATGTTTTTTCAAATATAAGCAATATCTAAAGAGAGAGTTCTAAAACCCTCAATGCTTTTTTGTAGCAATTGTTTTTATCTTTATTTACTATATAGGTTTTAGCCACCCTATTTTATCCCTAATTTAAAATTATCGCATCGCTCAACTTATGATACGTTTTAGCAAATGCTTAGTTGATGTTAGTTGATAACGTTTGATACTATGAAAGGCTTTGTTTCATTGATTTTATTTGATTTTTGATATTGGTTAAATCTAGTTGAAATTAGACTATGGCGGAGAGGAAGAGATTCGAACTCTCGATAGCCGTTAAACTATACACGCTTTCCAGGCGTGCTCCTTCAACCACTCGGACACCTCTCCAAAGAAATATTAAGTATACAGTAAAAGCTTATATTTTCAACTTTTTAGACAATCATCACAATAGCAGAAACAAACATTAAGGTGATAAATAAGTTCTTTAGAAGTTTTGGTGAAATTATACCTAGGTAGTTAACTGCCAGAAGACTTCCAGCCAAAGCAAATAATCCCGATGAAATTAATAATGGCACACTAAGGTAGCCAAATGTTAGTGGTACATTAATATTAATCCCATATGTAAGTACAAATGTAGCTACAGATGAGTTGATTACTACACACACACTAGTTATTGCTATAGCTTTTTTTAGATTTGTACCTATTTTGATAAAAAACATCGTCGCAAAGGTTGTCGAGCTTGCTAAGACGCTTAAAAGACCACAAAAACTGAAGATACTATATCTAGCACTTCTTGGCAGTTTTATGACTTTATTATCATTATATAGTATCATCCAAATACCACTACCAAACAATAATATTGCAAAGACCATTTTTAATAGTTCGGTATTTATATATTTGGCTATTATTGAACCTATCAAAGCTCCTATTGATAGATACAATAAATAGTATTTTAGCTCGCCTAAATCAATATTGCCCTTTTTATAATGTTTGAATGTGGCTATTGAACCTAAAAAAATCGACATTCCACAACATGTCGCAAGCGCTATTTGCATCGCAAAGTTTGGCCCATAAGTATGTACTATTATAAAATAAAATGCTGGAACTGCTATCAAACCTGCTCCACCACCAAGTAATGTTGACATAAAACTGGCTACAAAACCAACTATTGCTCCAAATATAATTAGCATATTTTTTCCTTTTCAAAGTTATTTTACTTAAGGTAGTTATAGACAGTAGCTCGACTAATATTTAGTGCATTTGCAATATATTTACTAGCATTCTTCCGATCTAGCGCACCTTGTTGTTTAAGTTCCAAAATCAAATCTTTTTTTTGATCTCGAGTTAAATTATCGAGAGTTAAGTTATTATCTAAGCAATATTTCTGGACAAAACTATTAATTTTCTCATAAAAAGTATCTCTAAAAAGACTCTGTTGCTGTTGCGAGATTTGCATATCATTATTGTTTAGAAATGCATTTATCAAATTTTGATATCTATCAAACACTGAAACATCTAAGTTTATACATAGTGTACCAATAAGATTGTCTATTGAATCTTTGATTACTGTAATGATACATTTCATTTTACGACCATCATAATTTATTTTGTCATAAGGCCCTATTACAAAATCATCGTACGCATCTAAATCTATATGATCTAAATATGATATATCACCAATTTCTCTTTTAGAGATAGGATTAAAAATTGCTACTATTTTATTCTTAGATAAATCATGAATTACTACTTCTGCAAAAGGATGTAAAAGCTTACTTATAGCCTTGGCGACATTTATAAATGTTTTTAATTCCGGCTTCATTTTGATATCTAAAACCACTTTTTAGATATTTTATTCTAAATTAGACTTTTTTGTCAATTAAATATTTTAAGAAGATTTAAATTTAGTATTGCGACATATATTTACAAGGTTAACAATTATAGGTCCAATAATATTCTGCCAAATTGCATAAAAAGTTGCCGCAATGGCTGCTTGATTACCAAAGAAAGCTAAAGCTATCACAATTCCTAAACCAACATCTAATATACTAAACTCAAATAATAATGCTAACCTACTATCAATATCTAGACCTAGAACCCTACCTATTAAATAACCAAAAATATTAGCAAATATACTGAGTATTATAACGCTTAAAATAATATCGGTTGGTACAAGCATCATAGTGTCTTTGTTTAAAGCTGTTACGACCATTACTATCAACATAATCAAAAGTATCGGAATATTAGAGATTTTCTTTAAAGTTGAATCATTTAGTTTGGTAAATTTACTAATTAAAATTCCTAAAACTATCGGTACAATAACTATTATTGCCATAGTTTCAAACATACCAAACCAATCTAACTTAATACTCTTTGAAAAGAAAAAATAAATGATTAATGGCATAAATATTGGCGCTAATAGAGTAGTCAAAAAAGTTAAACTGACAACTAATGATATATTTGCTCTAGCTAGTAAAGCCATCACTCCAGAAGCCGTGCCTCCTGGACAAGCGCCAACAATAACTAAACCTATCAATGCGGTTAAGCTCAAACCAAAGAGCTTACCAATTATAAAAGCAGCCAATAAATAAGTAATATAAGGCTTTAATGGTATAAATATAGAAGGTATTGAGATTGCTAAAATAACTCCCGCTATCACTATAATCGCAAAATATTTTTGGATAAAGTTCATTTTCATCATTCTTAAGTAAATTTTTTTGAACTATTTTACATAAAAAATTAAATATAAGAATAGATTTTCATCTTTTATAACATCTAAAATAAGAAATAAGCTTGGAAAGCTTTGGCTAGATATTTTTTTAATAGCTACTTTTTATTTTTTGATCTACGACATCTTTCAGAACAGTATTTTACCTCATCCCATACTTTTGCCCACTTCTTACGCCAAGTAAATGGTAAGCCACATACTACACAAATCTTTGTCGGGAGACGATGTTTTTTCATATACCTAAGTCCTCAAGAAATTTTTTACTATCTTGTCTAATTAGTTCTTTCTTCTCATCAGTCATATTTTCATAAGATTTATAAATCATCGCTAAGCGTGGATTAGTAGCTAGCTTTGATTTATTTCTAGCTAAAAAATCCCAATATAGATAGTTAAATGGACAAGCATCAATACCATTTTTCTTATTAACACTATAGTGACATTTATCACAATAATTAGACATCTTTTTAATATAGCTACCACTAGCAGCATAGGGTTTACTTGCTAAATATCCACCATCTGCAAAAAGCACCATTCCAGATACATTTGGCAGTTCAACCCACTCATAAGCATCAGCATATACCAATAAATACCACTCATTAACATACTTAGGATCAATCCCAGCTAATAACGCAAAATTACCCAAGACCATTAGCCTTTGAATATGATGAGCATAGGCATTTTGTTTAGTCTCTTTGACACACTGATACAGACAATTCATCTTATTGTTAGCATCCCAATAAAAACTTGGTAATTTACGCGTAGCTCCAAGATAATTCATATCGCGATAACCTGGCATTTTCAACCAATAAATACCTCTCACGAACTCTCGCCAACCGAGAATTTGACGAATAAATCCCTCAACAGCATTTAATGGAGCATTACCATTACTAATATGCTTTTACAGCAGCTTTGATACATTCCATAGGTAACAGTAAGCCACTATTGATATACATAGAAATATGCGAATGATACATCCATGCCTGCCCCTCAAGCATAGCATCTTGATAATCTCCAAAATCACTAAGTCTTTCTTTAACAAATAAATCTAGTGCTTCGAGTGCTTGTTCCCTAGTAACAGCATAATTAAATGGTTTGATATCGCCAAAATTATCGACAAATGTTTGCCCAACCAACTCAATTACTCGTTTGGTTATATCATCTGCCACACTTTTATATGAATCTGGAATCTTGATATCAGAGCTAGGAGTTTTACGATTTTGACTATCATAATTCCACTGTCCACCCTCTGGATTACCATCATTATCAAGCAAAATATCGTGCTTAATACGCATGTAACGATAGAAATACTCCATTCGTAGTTGCTTATAGCCTTTTGCCCAGTTTGTAAACTCACCAATTGTTGCTAAAAATCTATCATCTATGCGTATTTCAACATCAATTGAAAAATCTTTTTGCCAGCTTTGGATATCTTTTAATACACGATATTCACCCGGTTCAGTAACAATAAGCTTTTGTATGCAAAGCTTTTCAACAACTCGCTGTATTTCTGAATAAAATGAACCGGTATTTTTTGGATCATCTAGTTTTGTATAGCAAACTTTATAGCCTAATTTATGTAACTGTAGTGCAAAATGGCGCATTGCTGAGAAAATATATACAAGCTTCTTTTTATGATGCTTAACATAGCTAGCCTCTTTCATCACTTCACACATCATCACAACATCATTTGCTTTATCACAATCTCTCAAGCTAGAAATACTCTGTGAAAGCTGATCTCCTAGAATTAATCGTAAAGTCCTCATTAGAATAATTCTCCTTGTATGCTCTCTACCTTGTGTTGTTTAGATTTTATTTTTCTAGACGTTTTCCTACTGGCGTGTTTTTTGACAATATTTTTAGTTTCTTGACTATTTTTAGAGCTTTTTCTAATTTTATAAATATTATCTGCAGCAAATTTACGTGCTTGTTTTTCATCAATGGTTGGATCTGGATAATCTAGAGAATTATGTTTTTCTAACCATGGAGTATGAATATTTTCATTACTTACATTTTCTAGTTCAGGTAGCCATCTTCGAATAAACTCGCCATTAGGATCTTGGTCAATGCTTTGCTTAATAGGGTTATAAATACGGATACTATTAATACCTGTAGTCCCAGATTGCATTTGTACTTGTGAGTAATGAATACCTGGCTCATAATCAGTAAATAATCTTGCTAAATATAGCGATGTAACACGCCAATCTAACCACAAATGATAGCTTGCAAAACTCATAAGCATTGCACGCATACGAAAATTTAGCCACCCTGTCGCAATCAAAGCTCGCATACAAGCATCTATCATTGGATAACCAGTATTGCCAGTTTTCCATGCTTCAAAACATTGTTGATTTAGCGGTTCTGTACGTAGTTGATCATAAGCTGAATGCAAATTCTCATATTCAATACTTGGTTGATCCTCTAACTTCTGCATAAAATGACAATGCCAACGCAAACGTGATAAAAATGAACGCATTGCACTTAACCATTTTGTTTTATTTTTTACGCTACTTTCTTTGATTTCATTTTTACGCTGATTAGCTTTCTGGTATATCTCTTTTAACGAAATAACTCCAAAAGCTATATATGGCGATAACCTTGAACAACTTTTAAAAGCTGTTACAGGTGAAGACATTTCTTTGGTATAGCCGCACCCCCTTTGATATAAAAAACTATCAAGAATTCTAAGTGCACGAATTCGACCGCCTTTTTGTCTTTTGTAACAATCATCATACTCTAGACCAAGGCTCTCAGCAGTAGGTATTTTGATTTGGTTTTCGCAAATAAACTTAAGTTTGGTAGGCGCTCTTATAATCTTTTCACTCATGCGCTGATGCCATAACAAAGCCCAGTTATCTCTATCAGCTAAACAACGAACTACACCATTTTGATATGGTTGATGCCATACAATATTATTCTGTTTAAAAAATTTCTCAAGTTTAATATCTCGCTGATATGTCCAGTCATTCCAAGTTTCTTGATGCGACCAAACATTCTTTATATTATATTTTTGTATTAGCTGCTCAAAAATCTCTACAGCATCCCCTAGCATTATAGCTAAAGATTGACCCAATTTTGTAAGCTCAGTATTTAGCTCTTCTAGACACTCTGATAAAAACAAATATTGCCTATGACTCATATCAGGCTGTTGCCAAAGTTCAGGTTCAATTATGTATAGTGGTAAAATATCTCCTTTTTCAGAGGCTAATGATAAAGCTAAGTTATCAGTTACGCGTAAGTCTCGCTTAAACCAAACTATCTGCATTTATATGATTTAACCTTTTTTGATGTTTTGCAACTCTTCCTGTTACTCTTTTACGCCAAAGCTTAAAACTACTCGGCTTAAGATTGTTGCGCATAATCTTTATAACTTGTGGCTCTAATAATCCGGTTATTTCTTTGATTGCATCAAATGATGTCTTATCACACCACGCCATTTCTATAACTTCACTAGTTGTTATACTCTTATCATTCATAAAAATACCTCTAAAAATTCCGGCTATGGAATAATCTCATTGCCATCCCATGCGAAACATTTACCACTATCGTCGGCTTTTAAACCATCTAAAACTTCAATTAGCTTACTAGCTGAATACTCTGGTGTGAAAAGTTTACCCTCAGGCACTCTAGCTTGGAAAGGTTCAGAAAGATGACTATCGACTGTACCTGGATGTAGCCCAACTATTACAGCATTTGGATTTAAACGCTTAGTTTCAATACTTGCTGTTTTGATAAACATATTTAAAGCAGCTTTTGAAGCCCTGTAAGCATACCAACCACCAAGCTGATTATCAGAGATACTACCAACACGCGCAGAAATAGCTGCGAATATAGATTTGGTATCTTTGGCTAGTTTTGGGATAAAATGTTTCGCAACAAGAGCTGGGAAAATTG